>JAZDIG010000503.1:0-4636 GCA_043805105.1 Candidatus Glassiibacteriota bacterium
TTCGATACCGGAGTCAGTGAAGTGGAGGGCCCGGCGCGAGCCGGTGTCGAGAATCCAGACGCCGGCAGTCTCACGGGCGGTCACGACTTTTTCCGGTTTTATGAAAGAGGAATGCGAGTACTTTGTCACTCCTTCGCCGACTATGTTCATCCTGGCGATAGTCGGCTCGCTCGAACCCACCCAGACATCGCTGCCCCATGCATCCACCGCCAGGGAGGCTACCCTGATCCCGGTGGTATACGAACTCTGCAGATTACCCCCGCCGCCGAAGTGGTAGACGAAACCATTCGAACCGGATACCGCGACCCAGACCGAATTTTCCCGGCGATCGACCTGGAAGGCTGCAATCGAGCTGATTCCGAAAAGGTTTTCTTCCCTCAGCTCACCGGAGAATGAAAAGAGGCTCAGCGACCCCAGGCCCTCCTGCGATCCGCTGAGTACCCAGAGCGATACGCCGGTCTGCACGTCCTGGATGTCGTAGAATGAGGCTTGCAGGGAATTGGCTTCGTCGCGGAAATCCGGCGTCATCAGCACGAGCTGGCCGTAATCGACCAGTTCGAGCCAGGCGAAGACCGGACCCGGCTCAACAGTGTCCGACATGGTCCTGGGTTTTTCCTGGCTACCTATCAGCTCGAACTGGAGATTGTACAGATAGGTCACTCCGTTATCCGGAGAGTTGTCCAGGTAGCTGGTAGCGCCGACCGGCAGGGGCAGGCTGTCGTTCAGGGTGACCGTGTCGTCGGTACCCGCCTCCGTGCGCTGGATGCGAATACCCTCGAGGTCGATGAACTCGAGTGGGTCCCATTGGAGCAGAACCTGGTGGTTGCCCGCCAGGGCGTTGAAGCCGACGTTGCCCCGCACCAGGTCCGGGTTCTGCGGGTCGAGCGGGTTGCTGCGGGGACGGTCAGAACAAGCCAGGAGAGCCGCCGCGGCCACCAGCAGGATTGCCATCGCCAGTCGGTTGTATGGTCTTGAAACTATTCTTGCCAACAGGCCTCCATCATTCCCGGGCCTTAAAATTTGTAAGATAGCGCGACCCTGCGCCCGGTGAACTTCATGGACAGATGAGACGGCTCCCTGCGCTTGCTGCCTTCCGCCGGAAAAATGAACCGCCGGACCAGAATGTAGCCGAAAAAGCCGAGCGCGGCATCGCCGGCCAGGAATGTGCTTTTGGAGATACGGTCGAAACGTCTCATTTTAGAATAGGCGTCTTCCCGTGCCCTGGTTCCCAGATATCCCAGGTAGTCATCGTAGTAATCGTCCGCTTTCTGGCTGAAATGGGCGCCCACGGCCAGAAGGGCGGCCCCGCTGCCCAGGCTGAGCAAAATATCGGGGCTCAACAGCTTGCGCAGTGGAGAGCGGTACTGGTAAGCCTCCAGGTCGTCGCTCGGCCCGACTTCCTGGGCGATCAGGCGCTCGAGACTCACGAATAACTCGGCGCCCGCCGGATGCAGCTCGTCCAGCTGCAGCGCCTTATTTTCGTACCCATCCATTTTCACCACCACTGAATCGCCAGCGCCGAGCAGCAGCAGGAAATCACCGGGGGTGAGTCCGAGATAACGGCCGCGGTACAGCAGTTCTGCGGCCTGCGGGTCACTGCGGATCGTGAAGATGTCGCGGTTGGTCAGATCGATCGTCCGCTGTCCGGCCGCCCCGATTGTAAAGGGGTAAACCAGGTAGCGGTGGACCCATTCGTCCACGGTATGGTAGGGGAAGAACCGCAGCTCGTGTTCGCCGGCTTCGAGTTCCACTTCCGCTTCGCCGTTACACTCGAGAGAGTCATCATCGACCAGTATCACTCCCGGGTCGGCGATGATTTTCAGCTTGCCGGTTTCTTCGCCGCGGACCGGAGCGGCGAGGCAAAACGCCGCGGCCAGGGCCAGCATCGGCCGGGAGAGCCGATTATTTGGCATGAAACGCATAGACAGTGCCTCTGTCCGAGCAGTAGTAGACGAAGTCCTTGAATACCAGCGGTGACGCGCTTATGCCCTCATCGACCGTTTTCGACCACAGCTTTTCCCCGCTTTCGCTGTCGAATGCGGCCAGCTCGCCGCTCTTGGTGGCGGTGAATACGTAATTATCGGTCACTGCCGGGGGCGCCACGGCAATCCCGTCCAGGCCGGATTCCCAGATTTGCGATCCGTCCAGGGCCGCCAGCTTGACTATCCTGCCCTCACGGGTGCTGAGGTAGACGTTTCCCTTGTAATACACCGGCCCGGAAAAGAGCGGATGGCCGATCTTTACCTTCCATTCCACTTTCAGGCTGTCCGGCTCCAGGCAGTAGACTTCCCCGTTGGTCAGGGCGGTGAAAAGGAAGTAGCCGTCCGAACTCAGGTCGCAATACATGTGACCGTGCACCGAAAAGCTCGCCAACTGCCCGCCAGTCGATGAATCGAGCTTGTAGACCCGGCCTTCCACTGTCGGGACGAAGAGGTAGGGGTCGATATACAGCGGAGCGAACTCGATCTTGCCTTTGAGCTGGGCTTCCCAGTTTTTGGTCCCCTGCTCGGAGTTCATGCTGAGCACCTTGCCCAACTGGGTGAAAACGAAAACCCGGTCCTGGTTCACGATCGGGCTGGCCATGGTCGAGCCGACCTTCTTTTCGAAGTGCTTTTCCTTACTGTTTATTTCGGTATAATAGAGCCGGCTGTCCGGAGCCAGGGTGTTGAAGTACATCTGCACCCCATCGATCACCACCGGCCCGCCGAATCCGCCTTTCAGCGTACGCCGGTGCACTCGCACCCCGCTGTTCCGTTCGAGAATGATGATCCGGCGGTCGCGAGTCGAGATGAAAATGAATTCGTCGGCGGCGGAGGGAGTGGCCCCGATAGAGCGGCCCACGCGGATTTTCCAGGCCAGCTCCAGCGGCACCCGCACCAGCGGCTTTTCAGCGGCAGTGCGGCCTATATTGGCCTTGTCCACGTACCAGGCAGCGTTGACGTCGGTGAAAAAGTTGGAGGTCTTCTTCTTAGCGAAAAGAAGGCCGCTGGGGGCGGCCGATAGAGACAAGATCAGGAAAACCGGCAGGCTGTGTCTGACGCGCCAGGCTGAAAAGAAAAAAAGATTCATTTGATCCGTCCGTTTTTTGAACTTCCGGCCCATGCGATACGTCTTTGTAACTTAGCTCCCTGAGCCGCTAAAGTCAAATTGGCCGACCGGTTGACGCACCGGACGCCGACTTGTAAATTGGGTTCCTGACCCGGTTCAGTCTATCCGCTCACCGCGGCGTCATTGTGTATTTACAGGGGCAAAGGCGGAAATGTTCCCTTTGCGCTGAAGTTTTGCGGGCAGGCGACGATGCTGGAGATCACTATTCTGGCGGTGGGAAAAATCAGGGAGAAGGCGATTGCCGGCCTCTGCGCGGAATATGCCGGACGGATCGAGCGCCAGGGACATACGGTCAGGACCGTAGAAGTCAGGGACGAGCCGGGTGATCGTTCGGAGAAGCAGGTGTTGGCTGCCGAGGCGGAGCGGATCAGGGCAAAACTTCAGGCCGGGGCGTTCGTCGCCGCGCTCGACCGCGAGGGAAAAAGCCTGGACTCCCGGGAGCTGGCCGGCTGGCTGGGCCGGCTGGCCGAAAGCGGCAGGCAGAGGCTCTGTTTCGTGATCGGTGGGCCGCTGGGCCTCGACCGCTCACTGGCCGGCCGCTGTGATTTTTCACTCTCGCTCTCGAAAATGACCCTGCCCCACGAGCTGGCGCGGCTGGTCTTACTTGAACAGCTTTACCGGGCGAATACGATCCTGCGTGGCGAACCGTACCATAAATAAAGCGGTCGGCATCTACCTTTACCGTTTCCGTATCGACCCCGGGGGGCGGATCGAGGTGGGCAGGCTCGGCGCTTACGACTTTTCTCCCGGCTGGTACGTCTACGCCGGCAGCGCCAGGGGAGGCCTGCGCTCCAGGCTCCTGCGTCACCTGCGGGGCCCGGCGGCCGGCCGGTTTCACTGGCACGTGGACTATCTCGCCCCATTCGCCTCGCAGAAGAGTTTCGCCGTGGTGACGGATGAACTCGACGGGGAGTGCCGTCTGAATGATTCGGTGGCGGCAATTGCCGGAGCCAGGGCGCCGGTCGCGGGCTTCGGCTCCTCCGACTGCCGGTGTACCAGCCACCTGCACCGGCTGCCGGACGCCCTCTGGCCGGATTACCCCGGCCTGGCTGCCTGGCAAGAGGAACTGTAAAGCGGGAAGCGGTCAAGGACTGGAAAACGAGGTTTGCGAAATATCATGGCCTGGTACAAGAGGGCATTCAGCCACACCTATCTGGACGTTTACAGCCATCGCGATGAGGATGACGCCCGGCGGGCGCTGGAGCTGGTGGAGAAAACCTGCTTCCGGGGTCTGAGCCAGAGCCGGAGGCAACGGTCGCTGGTTCTGGACCTCTGCTGCGGCGAGGGCCGTTACACTCTGCTCCTGGCCCGGCAAGGCCACCGGGTGGTCGGGATGGACCTGAGCGGCGAGTTGCTGGAGAAGGCCCGCGAACGGCTGCTGGCCGAACCGGACCTGGCCGGCAGGGTCTGGTTCGTCCGGGCGGACATGTGCTGCATCCCCTCGGCCGGCGCTTTCGACCTGGCGATCAACATGTTCACCAGTTTCGGCTATTTCGATCAGGACCGGCAGAACTTCGAGGTCCTCCGC
>JAZDIG010000504.1:0-2870 GCA_043805105.1 Candidatus Glassiibacteriota bacterium
GGCGCACATCCGTTCGAGCACCGGCTGGGGCATCACCTTCAGGCTGCGGTCGTAGCCCAGCGCCTGGTCCGTGCCCAGGTAGAAGCAGTAGCGGCAGTCGAGGTTACACAGGCTGCCCACCGGCTTGACCAAAAGGGTGAAGGGTTTGACCGCCGTCTTCTTCAATCGTATTCTTTCTGTATAAAAATTAATGTATAAAGGAACCTCGTGTTCACCCGCTGAGGCTGAGAAAATCCCCTCTATAAAGAGGGGTGCCCCGGCTTGCCGGGGCGGGGTGTGTCCACACTAAAAGTAAGATATAGCTCCATTTTACTTGGGTGAACCCCGTGTCCGCCCGCCTCACTCCAGCACTATCGTTTCCCCGTGCTCGAGCACCAGGAAATCCTCCGCCGGAATGCCCTTCTCCACCAGCGCCGCCGCCAGCTTTTTCGGCGGCTCGTCCAGCGGCTCATCGGTCAGGATGAACGTCCCCCAATGGATCGCCACGCTCTTGCGGCTCTTCAGGTCCAGGTGCACCTGCGCCGCCTCTGCGGGGTCCATGTGGTGCGGCTTCATGAACCAGCGCGGCCCGTAGGCCCCGATCGGGATCGCCGCCAGGTCGAACGGACCGAGCCTTTCGCCGATCTCGCGGAAAAGCTCCGTGTAGCCTGAATCTCCGGTAAAGAGGAACGAAAAACCATCCGCTTTCACGACCCAGCCGGCCCAGAGGGTCTTGTTCCGGCCGCCGATCAGGGAGCGCTTGCTCCAGTGCTGCACCGGCACCGCGGTCAGTTCCAGCCCGTCCACAGAATGTGATTGCCACCAGTCGAGCTCGACCACGTTTCCCACGCCCTCTTTCCTGAACCAGTCCGCCAATCCCAGCGGCACGGCAAATGTCGTCCGCTCCCCGCCGGGCCTGGCCCGCAAGGCTCGGATGGAGTTGCGGTCGAGGGAGTCGTAGTGGTCGTGGGAGAGCACCACCAGGTCGATCCTCGGCAGCTCCTCCAGGGCCAGGCCGGGCCGCACTACCCGTTCGGGGCCGGCCCACTGCACCGGTGAGGCCCTTCGAGAGAAGTGCGGGTCGGTCAGGACGTTGCAGCCGGCGATCTGCACCAGCAGGGTGGCGTGGCCGATCCAGGTGAGAGTGGTCTTGTCGAGGTTGGCCGCCAATGCCCCGGGATCGTTTTCCGCCAATGGGAAATGGTAGCTCTCCGGGCCCCGGACCTTCCTGCCATCCCGGGAGAACCGCCAGCGCAGGAAGTCTAAAAACGTGCGCTCTTCGTTATCTCCGGTCAGGTTGCGGAACCCGTCCGCACGGTGATGGCTCCCGGCCGCGGCCTCATCCGCTCCGTCATCGGCGGAGGTGGCCGCTGTCAGGCACAATAGCAGAATACCCGCCGCCGTGAACTTATCTCCTGCAGTCATGTTCAGTGTACCCACGCCGGTCGATTTGAGATCTTTCGAATATATTACCGGCTTTTCCCCTGCGGCGAGGTGCCCGGCTAATCCATCGACATTTTTCTGCGGCTGGGCGGCGGCAAGCTGTCCGGCACCCCGCACTCGTATTTCTGGTCCGCGGTTTTTTTGTTGAAATCGTCCCAGGCCGCCTGGATCAGCTTCCGGTCCTGCATCAGCTCCAGCCCGGCCCCGGCCAGCACCTTGGCCGCGACCACCATCCCCTTGAACCCGAGCGGGCCGCCGGCGCAGGTGACTGTCTGCCAGGAATGCCCGCTGCCCCCGCGCACGCTGCAGGCGCCGGTGATCCGGCCGTAGGGCACGCTCCAGCTCACGTCCCCGTCATCGACCGAACCGGAATTGACCGGCAGTTTGTCCAGCGGTACAATTTCCAGCGTGTCGATATCAGTATGCAGGAGCCTGGCGGTGTCCGGCTTCTCGAAATTTTTCGACAGCGCCAGGGCGAAATCCCGGTCCGCCTGGTCGAACTGCGGCGGGCCCACTTCCTTGAAATTTTCATAAAGCAGCTGGGACAATGGCTCGTTGGGCAGGAACTCCCAGCAGGAAGACAGCAGCTCCTCTTCCAGCCTGGTTTTGGTCATTATCGAGGCGCCCTTGGCGATCTCGCGCACCCAGTCGAGAATAGGCCGCATCTGGTCGGTCTTTGGCGCTCGCACGTAATACCAGACCTCGGCCCGGTCGGGCACCACGTTGGGCGCGCCGCCGCCGTTGGTGATCACGTAGTGGATCCGCGCCTTTTCAATCACGTGCTCGCGCATGAAGTTCACCCCGACGTCGGTGAGCTCAACCGCATCCAGCGCGCTGCGGCCGTTCTGCGGGTTGCCGGCCCCGTGAGCGGTCCGGCCGAAAAAGCGGAACTTGATCGAGCTCATCGCCAGGCTGCTGCTGTAGACCACGCTGTTGGCGCCGCCGGGGTGCCAGCCCAGGGCGATGTCGATTCCCTTGAACACGCCATCCCGCACCATGTAGACCTTGCCCACCAGGGTCTCTTCCGCCGGGCAGCCGAACACCTTGACCGTGCCGGGGATATCGTTGGCGATCATCGCCTGTTTCAGTCCCACCGCGGCGAAAGCGGCGCCGGCGCCCAGCAGGTTATGGCCGCAGCCGTGCCCCGGCTGGCCTTGGGCAAGCGGAGCCTGCTCCGGAGTCGCCGCCTTCTGGCTCAGCCCCGGCAGGGCGTCGAACTCGCAGAGGTAGCCGATCACCGGCCCCTGGCCCCTGGTCCAGGTGGCGACCCAGGCGGTGGGCAGGTTCGCCACGCCCTTTTCGAGAGAGAAGCCGTTTTCGGCGAGGTAGGCGGCCAGCCGCGCGCTCGATTCGAACTCGTACTCGCCCAGCTCCGGGTGCTCCCAGATGAATCTGGCGGTTTCCACCGCCGGCTGCTGGTTGGCTTCCATCCAGTCCCAGGCCGCTTT
>JAZDIG010000505.1:0-12429 GCA_043805105.1 Candidatus Glassiibacteriota bacterium
GACTCCCGGGGACCGGTCTGCACCAACTGCCACGAGTCGCACGCGATCATTTCACCCGACCAGCTGGCCTATAAGCAGTACAGCGACGAGCGCTGCGGCCATTGCCACCAGGACCAGCTCGCCCGCTATCAGGAAACGTTCCACGGCAAGGCCATGCGTCTGGGGGCCACCAACGTGGCCGCCTGTTTCGACTGCCACGGCCATCACGACATCGTCCGCAGCACCGACCCGGCATCGCCGATCTATCCGGCCAACCGGCAGGCGACCTGCTCCAAGTGCCACAAGAACGCCAATGCGGGCTTTGCCGGCTATATCACCCACGCCAACCATTTCGACAAAAAGAACTACCCGCAGCTCTACTGGACATTCATTTTCATGACCGCGCTGCTGGTGGGAGTCTTTCTCTTTTTCGGCTTCCATACGCTGCTGTGGATCGTGCGTTCGGTGGCCCTTTACCTGAGGGATTCGAAAACATTCCGCGAGGCGAAGATCAAGGTGCTCAAGGACGAGCTGGTGTACACCCGCTTTTCGCCGATAGAGCGGATGCTGCACATCTTGCTGATAATCAGCTTCACCACCCTGGTGGTGACCGGCATCCCGCTCAAATTTTTCTACGCGGGCTGGGCCAGGACCCTGATGGGCGTGGTGGGCGGAGTCCAGATCGCGGGCTACCTGCACCGCATTGCGGCGGTGACCCTGGTGGGGGTGTTCCTGATCCATGCCGTGACCCTGCTCCGGGTTTTCATACCCAGGCTGAAGCAGATCAAGGACCCGGAAACCGGCCGGTTCAGCCTCCGAGCCTTTGTGGCCTATATGTTCCGTCCGGATTCGATGATACCGCACTGGCGCGACGTAAAAGACTTCTGGGACCACCAGAAATGGTTCTTCGGACTGGGGCCCAAACCCAGGTTCGAGCGCTGGACCTACTGGGAGAAGTTCGATTATTTCGCGGTGTTCTGGGGCGTGGTCATTATCGGCCTGTCCGGGCTGGTGATGTGGTTCCCCACAGTTTTCACCACCGTTCTGCCGGGCTGGATAATCAACGTGGCGCACATCATCCACAGCGACGAGGCGCTGCTGGCGGCCGGATTCATCTTCACCTTCCATTTCTTCAACGTCCATTTCCGGATCGAGAAGTTCCCGATGGACACGGTGGTGTTCAGCGGCAAGATCAGTAAAGCCGAGCTGCTGGAGGAGCGCCGCGGCTGGTTCGACAGACTGTTCGAGCAGGGCAAGCTGGAACAGTTGCGCAAGGGGGACGAGTGGGAGGGCTGGCGGCCGATAGTCAAGACTTTCGGCTTTCTCGCTTTCGGTACCGGCGCGGTGCTGGCGGTCGCCATTTTCTGGGCGATGCTGTTCCGCCTGATTTTCCCGTGAGGCAACGGGCGGGCACGGCCCGCATAATACAGGGTGAAAATGCCGTGCCCCGACGACTTCCGGTTAAATGAAACAGGCTTTGGCGGGGTCGTGGTGATTCCGAATCACGGATTGCACGGATAGAAGACGGATTTCACGGATCCGCCCGGCCCAGCCCGGAGGGCTAACTCAAGGATTAAAAACAAATCCCCCTTTCGTCCCCCTTTGTCAAAGGGGGAGAGACAGTCCCGGCGGGTGAACACAAGGATTAAAAACAAATTCTCTTTTTTCAAAGGGGGAGAGCCCAGCACCGCCCGGAGGGCGGAAACAAGGTTCACCCCTGCGGTTTAACCGGGGCGAATTAAACTGAAGCTGAGCTTCGGGAACCAATCGGATCAGTAGCCAAAGGACTTTCAGTCTATGCAGAGAGGCAAGAAAATACTCACCTGGTTGTTGCTGGGGATAGTGGGCCTGGCGGCCTTTACCTGGGCTTCGATTGAGTTCACCTCACGGTCGGAATTCTGCAACACCTGCCATTACATGGAGCCGTTTTATCTGGCCTGGAAGAATTCCTCCCACAGCAACGTGGACTGCATAGTCTGCCATTATCCGCCGGGCATACTTTCCACGTTCGAGGGCAAGGTCAAGGGCCTGGAGCAGCTGTTCAAGTACGCCACGCAGAGCTACCGGCGCAGCAAACCCTGGGCTGAAATTCCCGATGCGAGCTGCCTGCGGGAAGGCTGCCACGAGACCCGTCTGCTGGAAGGCAGGGTGAAATTCAAGGAGGAGATCACTTTCGACCACAAGCCCCACCTCACCGAACTGCGCCGCGGTAAGAAGCTGCGCTGCACGAGCTGCCACAGCCAGATCGTGCAGGGCGAACATATCACGGTCACCAGCTCGACCTGTTTCCTCTGCCATTTCAAGGGTCTGGATTCAGAGGCGCAGCCCAGCTGTACGCACTGCCACGAGGCGCCGGTACAGACTCCCGAGCGGTCGGTGAGCTACGACCACACCCAGGTGGTCGAGCGCAATATCGACTGCCACAAGTGCCACGGCAAGATGGTGGTGGGAGACGGCGCCGTGCCGATGGAAAATTGCGAAGACTGCCACTTCCAGCGGGACCGGCTGGCCTATTACAACGACACGGATTTCATCCATAACAAACATATCACCGAACACAAGGTGGAATGCGAGCGCTGTCACCTGCGGATTCAGCACAAGAGCGTGTCGCGCAGCCACGACGTGAAGCCCGATTGCCACAGCTGCCATCCGGACTATCACCAGGCCCAGGAAATGCTCTTCCTGGGCACCGGCGGACGCGACGTAGCCGACACCCCCAACCCGATGTTCGCCAGCGGGCTCAACTGCCAGGCCTGCCACGTCTTTCACCAGAACTTGGGCAGCTTCCAGCCGGCCGGGGAAACTTTCACCGCCGGCGCGGCCTCCTGCGAGCCCTGCCACGGCGCGGGCTACGGCGGCCTGCTGGCCGCCTGGAGCGATTCCACGCAGAAGCGCCTGAACCTGGTGGGCCGGGACATCCGACAGGTGGAAAAGGAACTCGCCAGGGTGGACTCCACCACCGAATCCGGCAAAAAGGCCCTGGAAGTTTTGGAGAACGCCCGCTTCAACTACCAGCTGGTGGAGTATGGCAAGAGCGTGCACAACATCACTTATTCCGACAAGCTACTCCTGGCGGCGCGTCAGGACCTCCAGAAAGCGCTCGACGGCGCGGGGTCGAAATACCGGCTGGCGGCCTACCCCTGGAGTAACCAGGTGGTGCCCAGCGAGTGCGCCAACTGCCACAGCCGGATCGAGGAGACGCGGGTGGAGGTGTTCGAGAGGTTGCAGTTCGACCACGGCCGGCACATCGCCCAGGACAGCCTCACCTGCCGGAACTGCCATTCGAACATGCGCCGGCACGGCGAGATGGTGATGCCGCGCGAGACCTGTATCGCCTGCCATCACCGGGAAGAAAATATCGGCGGGGTGAACTGCGCTCCCTGCCATCGCACCCAGGAATCGATTTACGCCGGCACCGTGCTGGAGGCCGGCCTGCCCGACATGATGTCCGCCGGCGGGGTCGAATGCTCCGGCTGCCACCTCGACCAGCAGGGACAGGTGGCCAGGCCGACCGGCAAGAACTGCGCAACCTGCCACGATGAAAGCTACGCCGCCATGCTCGAAGAATGGCAGAAATCGACCGGGGAGCTGATGGCCCAGCTGGGGGCCCTGCTCGAGCGCGCCCGGGCCGCCGGCCTCACCGCCCAGAGCAACTCCGCGATGAGCCGCGCCGTCCAGATCCAGAAACTGTTCACCACCGACGGCAGCCGGGGCGCTCACAACTACCAGCTGGCCGACCAATTGCTGGGCACGGCGGTCGAGGGGTTGCGCCAGGCGCTGCCCGCCGGCTGAATAAGACCCCGGACGCGGCCGGTAACCTCATACGGGTAATGAAGATTCGGTTACTGGTGATGTTTTTTTCTTGACAAAATGCACCCGATATAATAACGACTGAAGGCGTCCATTTTTCACTTTATCCGGTTCGTTCGCTTTTTCTTATAAGGAGTCCTCTGCCATGACCAAAGCAGACATAATCGAACTAATCGCTGAAAAAACAGGATTCACAATCAAGGACATCAAGGTCGTGGTGGAAGGCTTTCTGGACGAGGTAAAGAACGCGCTGGTCGAGGACCAGCACATCGAGATCCGCGGATTCGGCACTTTCAAGGTGAAAAACCACAAGATGCGCAAGGCGCGCAATCCGCGCACCAACCAGGAAGTGACCGTGCCTTCCCGCAAGAAGGCCTTTTTCAAGGTGTCCAAGGAGCTGAACAAGGACCTGAATTGAGCCGGCCCACGGTTCCCGGCCGAAGAACGAAGACAAAAGGGGCGTCCGCAGCGTTTGCGGACGCCCCTTCGATTTTCGCTCCGATTTTTCCTCCTGACAGGCTCAGACGGCCAGGGCCATGATCCAGGCGAAAAGCACGGTCATCAGGTAGATACCGCCCACGTAGAACAGCCAGCCGATCACGCAGACCAGCACGGCCCGGCCGGTACTGGCGTAGTCAAGGGCCTGGCGCACGGCGATAACCCAGGCGGCCAGGAGCCAGAGCGGCACGGCGAGCTTGACCGCCCAGCCGGCGAACGGCACCAGGGCCAGGAAGTAAAGGAGACCCGGCGACTGGGCGAATCCGATCGTGCGCATCAGTTCGCCCGGGTCCGACCTGGTTTCGGGAGCCGGCAGGAGCCGGGTGCCCACGATAAAGATAATCACCGCCGAAACCACCCAGATCGCCAGGCTGAGCAGGGTGGTGATGAACACGGTGCGCAGGCTCGACAGGCCGCTGAAGCCGATGCCGCCCGCCACGGAATTGAGGATCACCACCGCCATCGCCTGGCCGGTGGCAGTCCGGTCGGCTTCCACTTCCTCGTAGAGGCTTTTCTCCAGGCGCATGGCCCGGATCACGCGGTCGGAAAAAGAACTCACCGGCGGCTCCTTTCACTGGCCTGCAGGTACGCGGCCTCCAGGCTCAGACCATCTGGGTTTTCACTGTATCGATCAAGCCCACAAAAGCGGCGTAAGTGGTGACGATGGCAAAGATCAAGGTGGCCCAGAGTCCGAGGTTGAGCAGCCAGCCCGCCTTATCCTGGCCCATCACCGCGCGCCGGTTCAACAGCACCATGATCGGCACGGTGATTACCGGCAGGATCATCGCCTGGAAAGCCTGGCTGGCGATCATGATCCACACCGGCTGTCCGCCGAAGACCGGGATGACCAGGCAGATCAGGAGGGCCAGGCCGCCGAGAATCCGGAACATGGGAGTGCGGATGTTGCGGCTGGTGCCGCGGTAGTCGGCGATCATCCAAGGGGCCACCAGGATAATCGGGAACAGCGTGCTGATCCCGGCGCCCAGGACTCCCAGGACGAAAAGGCTGATCGCGAAGCGGCCGGCCAGGGGCTCCAGGGTCTGGACCATGTCCACCGCTTTCTCGACCGGCTGGCCCATGCGGAACAGGGTCCCGGCCGCGCAGGCCATCACCGCCGCGCTCAGCAGGAGCATCATCCCGCTGGACACCGCGGCATCGATATTTCCCTGGCGCAGGTCTTTCCTGGTCCAGCCCTTTTCGGCAACCACGATGCTGCGCATGATGAACACCATGGCCGAACAGGTGGTGCCCGCCATTCCGGCCACGATCAGGAACGCTTTCGGCTCGTTCGGGATGCCCGGCACCAGCCCTCGCAGCAGGTCAGCGGGCTGCGGCACCACCAGGATCATGCTCAGGATGAAAGCCACGCCCATAATAATCACCAGAATGGTGAGGAATTTTTCAAAGACCGAATACTTGCCGTTCCAGAGCAGGATGTAGCAGCCGACCATGATCACCAGCACCACGTAGAGCTGGTTCACCCCTTCCCCGCCCAAGGCATAGCGCGACCATTCCCGGACCAGGTCGGAGATGATTCCCGCGATCCCGGCCAGGGCGGTCAGTTCGCCGATCGCCAGGCTGATGAGGGAGAAAATCGCCAGCGTCCGGCCGAACTTGAAATGGTTCTTGAAGGCGCGCAGCGAAGTCTCCCCGGTGACCACGGTATACCGGCCATAGGCGACCATCAGGACGAAAGTGAACAGGCAGGAAAGCACGAGCGCCCAGAAAAGGGTCATGCCGTAGCGGCTGCCCGCGCTGGCCATGGTGGTGATGCTGCCCGTGCCGATATTGTAGCCGATCATAAAGAGGCCCGGCCCCACGGCGGCCAGCGCCAGTCCGATTTTTCCGAAAATCCCTTTTCTCTCGCCGTTCGTCACTTTTGCAGCTCCTCCTTCCGGCTCACGGGGATGGCTGTCTGATTGAAATTCATTTATACGAAGTACCATATTACGGCTGCGCCGCTCGCCTTGTCAAACAAATCATATTTTTTGACAGGACCGCCGGCGGGATTATCTTTAGAGAATGACGGCCGGGCAACGGCGGACCGTCGCTCTGTAACTTTGTCACTTTGTCACCCTGTCACTTTGTCACTGCCTTCAAATGCCCTACATCGCCGACCTGCACATCCATAGCCATCATTCGATGGCCACCAGCAAGCACAGCGACCCCGAGCACCTGTTCCTGGCGGCGGCGGCCAAGGGGGTGGACCTGGTGGGCACTGGCGATTTCACTCACCCGGGCTGGCGCGCCGAACTGGCCGAAAAGCTGGTGGCCCAACCCGGCCGGGGGCTTTTCCGGCTGCGGCCCGAGCTGGAAAAGGACCTGCGCCGCAGGCTTCCCGGCGCGCTGGCCGGCGCTCAGGTGCACTTTGTCCTTTCCGGCGAGATCAGCTCGATTTACCGCAAGGACGGCCGGGCGCGGAAAGTCCACAACGTGGTGCTGATGCCGGACCTGGAGAGCGTGGAGCGGCTGTGCGCCAGGTTGGAGAAAATCGGCAACATCCGGTCAGACGGCCGGCCGATCCTGGGCCTGGACTGCCGGGACCTGCTGGAGATGACCCTCGAAGCCTCGGGCGAGGCCTGTTTCATCCCGGCGCACATCTGGACACCGCATTTCAGCGTGTTCGGGTCTAACAGCGGGTTCGACCGGCTCGAGGACTGCTACGGCGACCTCACCGGCCAGATTTACGCCCTGGAGACCGGACTCTCCTCCGACCCGCCAATGAACTGGCGCGTGTCGGCGCTGGACGGGTTCACGCTGGTATCGAACTCGGACGCCCACAGCCCGGAAAAGCTGGCCCGCGAGGCTAACCTGATTGAGGCCGAGCTGAGCTACCGGGGCCTGACCGGCTGCCTGCGCGGGGTTTCCGGCAGCTTCGCCGGAACCGTGGAGTTTTACCCGGAGGAGGGCAAGTACCACTACGACGGCCATCGCGCCTGCGGAGTGAGGCTAACTCCGCGACAGACCGCGGACCTGGGCGGCAGATGCCCGGTCTGCGGGGGGAAGATCACCGAGGGAGTGCTGAACCGGGTGGAGGAGCTGGCGGACCGACCCCCCGGAGCGCGGTCGGCCGGGGCCAGGCCCTACGAACGGCTGATCCCGCTGGCCGAGGTGCTGGCGGAATGCCTGGGAGTCGGAGCCGGCAGCAGGGCGGTGCGCCACAGTCTGGACCGCCTGCTGGCTAACGTGGGCAGCGAGCTGCACGTGCTGCGCAGCGCCCCCCCGGAGGCCGTGGCCGGTATCTGCGGGCCGCTGGCGGCCGAGGCGTTGCGGCGTAACCGCGAGGGCCGGGTCAGGATCGAGCCGGGATTCGACGGGCAGTACGGCACGGTGACAATTTTCGAGCCGGGTGAACGCGAGCTGTCCGACAGCCAGATATTTTTTGGCGGCATGCCGGAGGCGGAGAAAAAGGCGGCCGCCGCCATCGCGCTTCCTCCCTCCACTCCGCCAGCCGGCCTGCCGGATTCGCCGACCGGCGTGAGCAAGGAGGAAGCGCCTGACTACCTGCCGGCCGGCCAGCCGGTGGAGGGGATCGCTCTCAACGAGCGCCAGCTCGAAGCGGTGACAGCCGAAAGCGGACCGGTGGCAGTGATAGCCGGCCCCGGCACGGGTAAAACCCGCTGCCTGGCCGGTCGCGCCGCCTGGCTGGTGGCAGTCCGCGGGGTGAAGCCGGAGAAGATCCTGGCGGTCACTTTCACCAACCGCGCGGCACGGGAGATGAGCCAGCGGATCGGGCAGCTGGTCGGCGGCGAAGGGGCGGTCACGGCCTGCACCCTGCACAGCTGGTGCCTGGGCCTGTTGGCTCGCGCCGGCGGAGCTGCACCATCCGTGGCGGATGAGACCGACCGGGCCGCTCTGTTACGGGAGACTCTTTCCGGCGGCGGGCTGAGAGTGGCGGAGGTGAGCGAGGCGATCTCGCGGGCCAAGGCCCTGGGGCAGACGCCGGAAACTTTCCGCGGTCCGGAAAGCTTCCGCGCCGCCTACACCGGCTACCGCGACCTCTGCCGCCGCCTGGGGATTCTGGACTATGACGACCTGATCCTAGAAGCGCTCGCCCGTCTGGAGAGTGACTCCGGACTGGAGGCAGCCGAGCGGGAGCGCTGCGAGTGGCTCCTGGTGGATGAATTCCAGGACATCAACCCCGCCCAGTACGGCCTGATCCGGCGGCTGGCCGGCGAGGCCGGCCCGGGCCTGTTCGTGATCGGCGACCCGGACCAGTCGATTTACGGTTTCCGCGGCGCGGACGGCCGGGTGTTCGAGCGGCTGGCCGGGGACTATCCGCACCGGCAGATGATCCGGCTCGAGCGGGGCTACCGCTGCCCGGACACGGTGGCCGCCGCGGCGGCGGCCGTGATCGCCCCGGCGAGTCCGGCCGGCTTCCGGCCGCCGGCCCCTACCGGCAACCGGGGAGCGCCGGTGATGACGGTCAGGGCGCCGGGGGAGCTGGCGGAGGCGATCGCGGTGGTGCGGGAGGTGAGCCGGCTGGTGGGCGGCACCGGCATGCTCGAGGCGCACGGGGAAGGCCGTGCGACCGGGGCGCGGAGCCGGGAGGAGCAGTACAGCTTCGCCGACGTGGCGGTGGCGGCGCGCACGGCCCGGCTATTGGAGGGTCTGGAGGCGGCTTTTGTCACCGAGGGGATTCCCTGCCGGCTGAGGGGCGCCCGCTCGTTCCTGGAGGATGCCGTGGTGCGGAACCTGCTGGCCTTCCTCCGGCTGCTCGTGGAGCCCGGGGACGACCTGAGGTTCCTGGGGGCCTTGCGTCTGACCGGGCTGGACCCGGGGAACGCTTATTTCAGCCGGCTGCGGGAGCGGGCCGCGGCCAGCGGCAGACGGCTCCTGGCCGAGCTCAAGCGGGGGGTGAGTAACGAAGTGCCGCTGAAGAAGGAAAGCGGGCCGGCGGCCGATTTCCTCACCGGATACGAGCGTTTCCGCCGAATCAGTGAAAGGCCGCCGGCCGAGCTGGTGGGGATGCTGGTCGAGAATTTCGTGGCCCGGAGCGAGCGCGGCAACCAGCCGCTGACGCACCTGGCGGCGGTGGCCGCGGGCTTCGGCTCTCTCCGGGAGTTCATCTCCCGGATCGCCCTGGCCGCCGACGGCGACCTCGAACGCCCGGGCGGGAGCCGCGGCGGGGCGAAAGCCGAGGCGGTAACCCTGCTGACAATGCACGCGGCCAAGGGGCTCGAGTTCCGGGTGGTGTTCGTCTGCGGAGTCGAAGAGGGGCTGGTGCCATTCACCTGGCGGGAGACCGACCCGGCGGAGGAGCGCAGGCTGCTGTACGTAGCCATGACTCGCGCCTCGGCCCGTCTCTACCTCACCAGCAGCGAGAAAAGAACCGTGCGCGGCCAGGAGGTGCGCTCGGGCTGGTCGCCGTTCGTGGAGAGCCTGCCCGCCGGGATGCTCGAGCCCCTGGAACTCTTCCTGCCGGAGCGGTCCCGCGACCGTCAGCTCGGTCTTTTCTGAAGCGGGCCACGCCTCATGATTTTCCAGAAATAATTGGCTTGTTTTTGCAATTGGTCTATACTATTTTGCGAGCACGTGGCAGTCTGCGGGTACCCGGAAGACTTGGAACATACCGAAGACAGCCTGGTGGGACTGTCAAGCGAGCCCGGTGAAAAAAAGGAGGCAGGGATGCTGATCCTGACCAGAAAGCAGGGCGAGTCGGTCGCCATCGGCGATGACATCCAAGTTACGGTTGTCGAGATTCAGGGCAAGCAAGTCAAGCTCGGTGTCAAGGCACCCAGAGAGGTTTCGGTCCATCGGCAGGAGATTTACGAGAAGATCCAGCAGGAGAATATCCGCGCCTCCCAGGTCCGGGATTTCGATTTGACCGATATCCGGCGTGCTTTCTCAGGCGAGGAGCAGGCGGAAGATAAGCCGGCCGAGTAAGCCGGCGGCTCGAGGCGGGGCCTGTAACCAGGACGGGCGACCTGCCGTTTTTTTATAAGGCGGTCGAAATTCGCGGGTACGGTGGAGACTTCCGCCGGTTCGAAGGCCAGTGCGGGGGATGGCAGCGATGGATGATTCCCTGACAAGAGACCAGTTGAGCCTCTGGGATAAGCTGAACCGCCTGTACGGGGACGGCCGGCCGGAGGATAAAGACAGGAAGCCGGCGGAAGAATCGGTCAGCGGAGAACCGGTTACCGTGGCTCCGGCGGCCGGGGAAGCGGAAGCCGACACCGGTCCGGGACCGGCCTCGCCGGTCAACCAGGTCTGCCTCGGCTGCGAATACGACTGCCGTCAGCCGGCGGAGAGTTTCATCATTTCCCGCTGCCGGATCGCGGAAAAGCAGCGGCTGCCGGGAGCCAAGGCGTGGACCGTTCCGTCCGCCAGAAGCTCGATCGGCCTGGAAAAGATCAACGAGACCTGTCGGCAGTGCCGCAAGAGCTGCAAGCAGACCAACAAGAAACTGAACCACATGCTCTGCCTCGGCTTCGAGCCGATGGCGGAGTGACGAGCCAGCGGGCCGCGATTGTATCAGCCACATCGGCAGGAGGCCGGGGATGATCATCACCTGCGATAAATGCGGCTCGAAGTACAAGATCAAGGACGAGCTGGTAGCCGACGGCCCCAAGCGGGCAAAATGCCGCAATTGCGGCAATGCGATAGTGATCGGGCAGCCCGCCCCCCCGGCCGGAGCGGCTGAAAGCGCAGCGAGGCCGGAGGTCAAGCAACCGGCCGGTTCTGCCGATACGACTAATAAGGGAGACGGGGGCCGGGCGACGGCCGCGGCCGCAGCAGCCGCCGGGGAGGCCGGGACGCAGACCGCCGCCCAAGAGGGAAAAGGAGCGGGAGCGGCCGGCGAAGCCGGTGTGAAGCAGGGGGACGAAACCCCGGAGGAGACCGCCGCCAGACAGCAGGAAGACATTCAGAAGAGACTGGAAAAGCGGCGACTCGAGATGGAGGACGAAATCAGCGGCCGGCTGAACAAGGCCGCGCTCGAAACGCTGGATTTCGAGGTACTCACCGAGCTGGCGAACAAGCTCAAGAGAATCGAAAGAAATCCGGATTACCGTCCCGAGCAGGAAGCCCGGCTGTTTACCTGTATCCAGTGCAAGACTATCTTCGCGATCTATCCGGATGACTCGCGGTTCTGTCCCAACTGCAGCGGGGAAGCGGCGCTGGTCAGGGGCGAGGACATTCTCCGGCAGTTCGGGATGTTCGGCTGAGCCGCTCAGGGCCGTGGTTCTGGAACCAGGCGGGTGCGAACGGGTTATCAGGTAATGCCCGTTGGAAGCCGAGCGATCGAATCGAACAGGGGTTGAACTTGACCAAGAAAGTTAAAAAGCAGAAACCGCCGCAGAAGCTCGCATTCAAGAGCGCGCGTTTCGACGAGGACTCCATCTCGCTCTACCTCAAGGAGATAAGCGACTATCCGCTTTTGACTCCCGAGGAGGAGGTGAGCCTGGCCAAGCAGTACAAGGCCGGCGGCAAAATGGCGATAGAGAAGATGGTGCTCTGCAATCTGCGTTTTGTGGTGAGCATCGCCAAAAAGTACCAGAACCTGGGCGTCTCGCTCTCCGACCTGATCAACGAGGGCAACATCGGGCTGATCCGCGCCGCTCACAAGTTCGACGAAACCAAGGGCGTGCGTTTCATCACTTATGCGGTCTGGTGGATCAAGCAGGCGATAATCCAGTACCTGAGCGAACAGAGCCGCATCGTGCGCATTCCGCTGAACAAGGCCAGCGCTATGTTCAAGATGGAGAAGATGCTGAACACTCTGGCTCAGGAGCTGGGCCGCGACCCCACCACCCAGGAGATCATGCAGGGGATCGACGTGTCGGCGGAGAACATCAACGAAGTCCTGCCGCTCTACCAGCCGCAGTACTCGCTGGATTCGAGCTCCAATCCTCAGGACGACATCATTCTGCTCAACTCGATCCCGGACGACAAGACCCCGGGGCCGCTGGACGGCGTGTTCAAGAAGGACCTGAACCAGGCGATCGAGAGCATGTTGAGCACGATCAAGGAGCGGGAGGCGCGGATCCTGAGGTTTTATTACGGCCTGGACAACACGGAGCCGATGACGCTGGAGGAAATCGGCGAAATTTTCGGCGTGACCCGGGAGCGGGTGCGCCAGATCAAGGAAAAGGCGATCAAGCAACTGAAGCAGGCCAACCGCAACAAGCAGCTCGAAACGTT
>JAZDIG010000506.1:0-5900 GCA_043805105.1 Candidatus Glassiibacteriota bacterium
TTCCGCAAGGTCTGGGAAATCCTCCACGGCCAGTTCGGCTTCGCGGGATACTTCGAGGTGGAGTTCGTGCGCGGGAATACGATGGACGAAAAAGTGGCGGCCCTCAAGGCGGATTACGAGTGCCTGCGGGGGATAGCATAGGGCCTGGGAATATACTGCTTGTCTTAAACCGGGAGAGGCTCAACCTCCCGGTTTTTTCTTCACGGCAGCTAAACGATAAAACATTCGCATTTTCCTCTGGCATAAATCTGGATACTTTTGTATACTATATTATGCTCGTTCGGAGTCGATTCTGTGTCCAGATTTGTCTCTGCAGAAGCGCTGTCCTATAATTCCTGCCGTTGAAGTTTTTATTCCCGGGAGGTGACGGTGGAGGAATACCTCGGTAAAAGTATCAAGGAAGTGATGACCCGGTTTCCGGCGGTGGAGCAGGTCCTGGATGATTTCGGTATCGGCTGCGGCCCCTGCAGCGTGGGCGACTGCCTGCTGAAAGACATCGTGGCGATCCATCACCTGTCGCCTCAGGACGAGAGGCTGCTGCTGGCCCGGATCGCCGGGATTATTTTTCCGGACCGGGAGATCGAAATCCCGGAAGCTTCTGTCAGGCTGAAACCGGATAAAAAGGAGCTCAAGTACTCTCCGCCGGTGAGGAAACTGGTCGAGGAGCACAAGCTGATCAAGCGCTGTCTCGCCCTGATTCCGCAAATCCTCGAAAACGCCAACCTCGAAACCGAACCGGGCCGGGAGCTGGTCCGCCTCTGCGTGGACTTCATCCGCAACTACGCCGACCGCTACCATCACGCCAAGGAAGAGGAAATCCTGTTTAAGTATTTCCCCTCCGGGCTGGATATCCTGCAGGTGATGCACAGGGAGCACGAAACCGGCCGGGCCCACGTCCGGGCGGTGCTCGAGGGTGTGGAAAAAGGGGACGGGCCCGCAGTAGTCGAACACCTGCTGGCTTACCGCGACCTGCTGACCGAACACATAAAAAAAGAAGACGAAATTCTTTATCCCTGGATGGACCGGAGTTTCACCACCAGCCAGGTAGGGGAGCTGTTCAGCCGGTTCGGCGAGGTGGACGGCAGTTTCGGCGATACCGGGGAAAAGTACCGGGAATTCATTGAATCACTGGAAGAAAAATTCTGTCGCGGCCGGGTGAGCCGGCTTTCCTGACCCGGTTGCCTGCCGTGATACCGCCCATTAGATTTACCAGAGGAGGCTAAGATGGCGTTCGAAGGTTGCCCCGGATCGAGGATGTTCGATTTCAGGCGGGAAGAGGGGGCTGAGGAGGCTTCGCTGCCGAAGGTCCAGTCCCAGCTCAGACAGTGGCCCGTCCAATTGCATCTGATCAGCCCGAATGCGCCGTACTACCAGGGAGCGGACGTAATCCTGGCGGCCGATTGCGTGGCCTATGCGCTGGGCAATTTCCACCAGGATTACCTCAAGGGCAAAGTCCTGGCGATCGCCTGCCCCAAGCTGGATGACGGCCAGGACGTGTATCTGGAAAAAATCAGGGCCTGGTTCGATGAAGCGAAAATCAACACCCTGACCGTGATGATCATGCAGGTGCCTTGCTGCATGGGCCTGTTGAACCTGGCTCAGCAGGCGCTGCAACAGGCCGGCCGTAAGGTGCCGCTCAAGTACGCGGTAGTCGGAGTGCAGGGGGAGATAATCGAGGAGGAATGGGTCACGGTCTGAGGCCGGCCGGAGTCTACAGGCAGGAATGTCGATCGAGGTTTTTCACGTGTAAAAGCGGCTGTCCGTATACGCCCCGCTTTCTCTTACCGTACACAGTATTTCCACAGGGGTGACTCGATGGACGTCGTCAAACAAAATGCCATGGCGCTGAAACAGTTCAGCGAACAAAAGTTCAATCCGGTGTCGGTCTATGCCACCGAACAGATGAAAGTGATAGTCGCCTATTTCTGCAAAGGTCAGTTCATCCCTGTGCATACTCCCGGCGTGGACGTGGTTTTCTGCATCCTCGAAGGCCGGGCTGAGCTGGTGGCCGGCGACCAGAGGTTCAATGTCGGCCCGCACGACCTGGTGGTAGTGCCCCGCGGCACAAAGAGGGGTATCAAGGCCCTCACCGAGCTCACCGTGCTCCATATTGTGCAACCCGCCCCCTCGAAGGAAGACCATTTGGAAGTGCATGAAAAGCTGAGCCGGGGGATGTTCGATCTGAGCGGGGATGGATAAGGTGGCCGACAGATTTCATTAAAAAAGCCGGAACACCAAGGTGCTCCGGCTTTTTTAATTGAATGAATTCCTCGAAGCTCAGCTTCGGAGTAAACCGCCCCGGGCGAGCCGTAGGGGCGACCGGAGGGTCGCCCGTGAGGTGGGGTTGAGAATGATCAATATTACCCTGAATGACACCTTGCGGCTCTGCCGCGTCGCAGTTCCTTTGCCATCCCTTCCACCGTCCTACTCGATCACCGTCTCCCAGCCCTGCCTGGACAGAATCCTGTAGATCACCCAGGCCATCGCCGCCCCGAACGCCAGCAGCCCGAAGCCGACCGCGAAGTCCTTGAGGATGATCTTGCCCAGGCCGAACAGCACCGCGTAGATCAGCCCCGCGCTGGCGAGCCAGCACCAGAACATGGCCCCGTAGCCGCTGTCAGGTTTCACTTCCGGGCACATTGCCGCCACTTTGCGCCAGCCCGGACCGCCGGGATGCACTCTTCTGTAGAACGCTTTCAGGTGCTCCTCCGGCTCGGGGCGGGTCAGGTATGTGCCCGTCAGCCAGATCACCGTGGTCCAGCTCACGATATAGAACAGGCTCAGCGGGAACTGGATACCGGTGAAGAGCTTGATGTAGCCGTAACCGATAAAGGGGGCGACCAGGGCGCAAATCTCGCTCCAGGCGTTCACCCGCCACCAGAACCACCTCAGCAGGAACACCAGGCCCACACCCGCTCCGCACTCGATCAGAAACTGCCAGGCGCCGGTGATCGTCTCCAGTACGGTGGTGATACCGAGCGCCACCACCATCATGATCACCGTGGTCACCCGGCTGGCGGCCACATAATGGCGCTCGCTGCCCTGCCGTATCACGAACCGTCGGTAGAAATCGTTTATCATGTAGCTGGTGCCCAGGTTGAGCTGGGTGGCGATAGTGGACATGTAGGCGGCGAAGAAAGCGGCGATCAAAAGGCCCCGCAGGCCGGCCGGCAGATGGTCGCGGATCACCATCACGAAGCCATCGCCTTTTTGGTTGGCCCCCAGGTCGGGATACAGGACGAGCGCTACCAGGGCCACCAGGATCCAGGGCCAGGGCCGGATGCAGAAATGCGCGATGTTGAACCAGAGGGTGGCCAGCAGGCTGTGCTTTTCGTCCTTGGCCGACATCATGCGCTGAGCGATGTAGCCTCCGCCCCCTGGTTCAGCTCCCGGGTACCAGGTGGCCCACCACTGTAATCCCAGGTAAGCCACCAGCGCCGGCCAGGTGAGTTTCAAAAGCCCGACTACCTGTGTGTCCATCTCCGCTGCACCCACGCTGGGCAGGAACTTCAGGGTTTCGGGGGCCAGCTTGGCCTTAAGCCCCGCGATCCCGCCCACTTCCGGCAGGCCCACCGCCACCACCGCCAGGACGATACAGCCGGTCATGGCGGTGACGAAATGCAAGGCATCGGCTGTGGCCGCGCCCCACAGGCCGCTGGCCGCGCTGTAGAGGGTGACGATCGCCATGCAGAGGGCGACCACCAGGAGCATATTGTCCCAGCCCATGGTGATCCGCAGAATCTTGAACATCGCCAGGTTGACCCAGGCCATGATTACGCAGTTGACGAAGATGCCCAGGTAGATCGACCGGAAACCGCGCAGGAATGCCGCCGGCTTGCCCGTGTAGCGCAGCTCGATGAACTCGATGTCGGTCAGGATGCCGCTCCGCCGCCAGAGACGGCTGAAAAAGAAGACCGTGAGGGTGGTGCCCAGGACGAAGTTCCACCAGAACCAGTTGCCGGCCAGGCCGTTCTTGCCCACCAGTTCGGTGACCGCCAGGGGCGTGTCCGCGGCGAAGGTCGTGGCGACCATCGAGGTGCCGGCGATGTACCAGGGAAGGTTGCGCCCGGAGAGAAAAAAGTCCTGCACGCTGCGGCCGGCGCGCCTGGCGAAGTAGAAGCAGATCAGGAGAATCACCACAAAATAGCCGATGAAAATTGTCCAGTCCAGACCGGTGAAGACCATTTACCATCCTCCTGAGTTGCGGTTGGGGTGACGGGAAGGCTGTCAAGGAAGCGGCTGTCCCGCGGGACATCACTGTGAACGATCTATAAATTAATTTCAGCGCCGGGATTGTCAAAACTTAATTTTCCCGAAGCACCGGGCAAATTTCTTGCTGCCCCGATGATCCGTGGGCTAAATTTGACGAAGCCGATTGCGGAGAATTTGGAACGTTTATGCCAAAGAGTGGAGAATACCGTCTTCCCCTGTTCGTCCGGGGCGATGTGGATGGCTTTTTCGGGCTGGCGCTCGACAACCTGGTGCAGTTCCTGGTGGTGAGCAGCCTCCTGGTGGGGATCTACCATCTGCCGGCCGAAATCGTGTTCGGCCGGATTTTCCCCGGCGCGGCGCTTTCGCTCCTGCTGGGCAACGCTTTTTACGCCTGGCAGGCGCGCCGGCTGGCGAAGAGAGAGCGCCGCACGGATGTCTGCGCCCTGCCCTACGGAATCAACACTCCCTCGCTGTATGCTTTCGTTTTCCTGATTATCGCGCCGGTCTGGTCCGCTCACCGGGCGGAGCTGGGCGACGAGAGGGCGGCGGTGCTGGCCTGGCACGTCTGCCTGGCCGCCAGTTTCGCCAGCGGCCTGCTGGAGCTCTCCGGCGCGGTCGTGGGCGGCTGGATCAGGCGGATCACCCCGCGGGCGGCGCTCCTGGCCACCCTGGCCGGGATCGCCGTGTCGCTGATCTCGATGCCGTTCGTGATCCACATGTTCGCGCTGCCGCTCTTGAGCTTCGTGCCCCTGGCGATCATTCTCGCCACCTATTTCGGCCGGCTCCGGCTGCCCCTGGGTATCCCGGGCGGGCTGGCCGCTGTCGGCACGGGCGCGGCCCTGGCCTGGGCCGGTGGGCTGATGGACGGCCGGGCGCTGACGGATTCGTTCGGACAGATCGGCTTGCGCCTGCCCTCGTTCATGCTGGATGAGATGATCCGCGATTTCGACCCGGCAGTCCTGATCGGCGCCCTGCCGATAATCGTGCCGATGGGTCTGATGAACGCGGTGGGTACGCTCTTGAACGTGGAGAGCGCCGAGGCGGCCGGGGACAGCTATCGCGTGGCGCCGACTATGGTAGTCAACGGCCTGGGCACCCTGCTGGGAGCGCTCTTCGGCAGTTGCTTTCCCACTACGGTCTATATCGGCCACCCGGGGTGGAAAGCGCTGGGAGCGCGCAGCGGCTACTCCCTGTTGAACGGCCTGGCAGTCACCCTGCTCTGCCTCTCCGGCGCTATCGGCGTGCTGGTCAATCTGGTTCCGCCCGAGGCGGCCTATCCAATCCTGCTCTATATCGGGATCGTGATCTGCACGCAGGCCTTCGAGGCCACGCCGAAAGCCCACTACCCGGCGGTCTGCCTGGGCCTGGTTCCGGGGATTGCGGCCTGGGGCCTGCTCCTGGTGGGCTTCTCCCTCACCGCGGCCACCGGCGGTAATTTCGACCTGTCGATTGCCGGAACTTTCAAGAGCGTCCTCGATTTCGACCTGCAGGGGCTGATGGCGCTCTCCGGCGGCTTCCTCTTTTCGGCCATGTTCCTGACCTCCATAACGGTGTATTTTATCGAGAGGGATTTCAGGAGAGTGATTTACTGGTGCCTGACCGCGGCGGTGTTCGCCTGGTTCGGGCTCATCCATTCCGGAACGATCCGGGCCGGCCAGTTCACCGACCTGGTGGCGCCCGGGGCGGCC
>JAZDIG010000507.1:0-2446 GCA_043805105.1 Candidatus Glassiibacteriota bacterium
TTCACCCAGGGCGAACTGCACAAGACCCAGAACGATCTGGATATCGCCATTGTCGGTGACGGCTTCTTCCAGATCCAGCAGCCGGACGGCACCGTCGCCTACACCCGCGACGGCAATTTCGAAATCAGCCAGGACGGCTTCCTGGTGACCACCGACGGCCTGACTCTCCAGCCGCAGATCACCATCCCCCAGAACGCCATGAAAATTTCGGTGGGCGCCGACGGCAATGTGGACGCCATATTGCCCGGACAGGTCCAGCCGCAGAACGTGGGCCGGATCGAGCTGGCGCGCTTTATCAACCCTGCCGGTCTGCGCAATATCGGCAACAACCTGTACCTGGAAACCGTATCCAGCAACACTCCTATCCTAGGTAATCCGGCGGAAAACGAGTACGGCCGGATTGAACAGGGTTACCTCGAACTATCGAACGTATCCGTGGTCGATGAGCTGGTCGACCTGATCACCGCCCAGCGGGTCTACGAAATGAATTCCCGCGGGATTTCGATAGCGGACAACATGATGCAGGTCGCCGACAATATCGGCCGTTAACGATTGAAACCCGACCCGGATAAGCCATGAAATTCAGAGAAACTCTCCTTCTGTTCCTGTTCTCGGCCCTAGCGCCGATCGCCGTCCGGAATTCGATCGGGGCGGCAGGTGACAAGGCCTACGTTTTCCTCCACGGCGAGGCAAAGGTAACATCCGCTCAGCTCCGGTTGGGCGAAGTGGCCCAGGTAAGCGGGATGGACGACGAGCTGAACGCAGCCCTCGACAACCTCCCGCTCGGCCCCGCCCCCCTTCCCGGAAAAAGCCTGATCCTGTCCAGAATGGATATCCACCGCAGCCTGGCCGGTCACGGGATCGACCCGCTGCGAGTGGCGCTGGCCGGCCCAGACAGTGTCACCGTTATGCGCAGCGGCTGGCTGGTCACGCACGAAAAGCTGAAAGAACTGGTGGAGGCTTACATCGGCTCGTGCTGGGCGAACGAGGAGGTCCGCACCGAAATCATCTATACGCGGCTGCCCGATGAGATCGCCCTCGAGGCTGAAAACTGCACCCTGAAGGTGCTCGACCCGGTCAAGCCCGGCCTTTCCGGCGCGCTGGCCGTTTCCGTAGCCGCCATGGACGGAGACCGGGGCGTGGCGCGCTTTCCGGTGAGTGTCAGGGTGCGGCTATGGCGTAACGTGGTCGTGATGAAAAATTCGCTCGACCAGGATGCCGTAATTTCGGCCGATGACATCACCGTTGACGAACGCGAGCTCACCGGCAAGCGTTCGGAATTCATCACCGCCGTTGACGATGCAATCGGTATGCGGGTCAAGCGGTCGGTCAAGGCCGATCAGGCGCTGACCGCCGCGAGCGTGGAAAGCCCGCCCCTGGTGGAGCGGGGCGATGAGGTGATGCTGATCGTCAAGTATAAGGAAATCACGATCGGCTGCCTGGGCAAGGCCTGGCAGAAAGGCGGCAAGGGTGACCGCATCCTGGTGCGCAACCAGTACGGTAAGAACTTAGTGGGCGAAGTGCAGGACTCGCACACGGTATTGATTAATCCCTGAAGACGAACGGAATCGTCAATCGAGGATGAAAGGAATCATCAGATGAGAACCGAAAAAAGCATACCTGTGACCAGGCCTCCCCGCACCCAGCCGGCCTCGGCGCCCCCGCGGCTCATGCAGAGCGTGGCGGTGGCCGCCTCGCTGGCGCTGATGTTTACGGTCCAGCTATTCGCCCAGCTCGAATTCAAGGGCAGCGTGGCGAGCCTCTTCACCGATGAAAGAGCTTTCAAGGTGGGGGACGTAATTACCGTGGAAGTCAACGAAAGGATGCAGGGTATCAACAACGCCCAGTTCCGCAGCCAGCGCGGCACCGATGTCCAGGCTGAATTCGGCGTGGGACCGGGCAAAGTGTTCGGCTTCCTTAATCCTTTCGGCGGCCAGGTTTCCAGCCAGAACGATTTCGACTCCCGCGTGCAGAACAACAAGCTCAGCACCTTCGTCACCCAGATCAGCGCCCGGGTGGTGCGGGTCGACGATGTGGGCAATCTCTATCTGGAGGGCAGCAAGGTCATCGAGATGCCCGACGAGAAGCAGGTGGTGGCTATCACGGGTGTGGCCCGCAGCCGGGACATTTCCCCGGCCAATTCGATCGGCAGCTCCCAGCTCGCCGACCTGCAGGTGACTATGAAGGGCAAAGGCGAGGCCGAGGATGCGAGGCGGCCGACCCTGTTCAACCGTATTTTCGGCTGGTTCTTCTAACGCACGGTTCTTCGCCTGAACGGGCGAAAGAAGGGAACGGATAGATGAACCGATCAGCGTATGGACTGATTGCGGCTTTGATTCTGGCGGGAGTCTTCGAAGCGGAGGCGGCCCGGGTCAAGGACATCGCCCACGTCCAGGGTACCCGCACCGAACAATTGATCGGCTACGGCCTGGTGGTGGGCCTCAAC
>JAZDIG010000508.1:0-4620 GCA_043805105.1 Candidatus Glassiibacteriota bacterium
GGGGGCTGACCATCGCCCGCATCCTCTCGATCGATCCACAGACCAAGAAAGCGCTCGTGCCCAGGCCGCTCAAGCCCGGCACCCGTCTTTTCGATCCGGCCAAGTTCAGGTCGGGTGGGGATTATTGAACTCCGTCATCCGGCAGGGAAACAGGTATATAGGATAAAAACCACCGGCAGGGCGGAGAAGGTCGCCGCCCTGCTTTTCTGTTGTTTAACCGGCAATCCGGGAATAACAGATGAAACAGGGGTGATGAAATGCAGGATGCACTTCTGGTCGTGGACGTGCAGGTGGACTTCTGCGCCGGCGGAGCGCTGGCCGCCCACGACACCGAACCTCTGATAGATACGGTCAACGGACTGATAAGGGATTACGAAAAAGAACATCGGCTGGTGATTTTCAGCCGCGACTGGCATCCGGAAAACCACCGTTCTTTCCAGCCGAACGGCGGCCGCTGGCCGGTGCACTGCGTGGTCGGCACGCCGGGGGCCGGATTCCACCCGCGACTTTACCTGCCGGCCTGCCATCTGCTGGTGTCCAAGGCCGCGCTGCCGGAAAAGGAGGCCTATTCCGCCTTCGATGGCACCGGCCTGGCCGGTCTGCTCGGTAACCTGGGCGTCCGCTCCCTGGCTCTGGCTGGGATCGCCACCGAATATTGCGTGCTGGCCACCTACGAGGAAGCGGTGGTAAACGGTTTCGAGGTTACTGTGCCGGCAAGTGCGGTCCGGCCGGTGAAGCCGGGGAGCGAGGAAGAGGAGAAGGCGTTACGAAAATTCGCCGGAGAGTGATGCTATTCGACCAGCCGACTCACGCGGAAGTTGTCGTAGATCGAATGGGTCTGCCAGATTCGTAATCCGTGCAGGCCCTTCGTTATTTTATCCGCGTACTCGGCGTATCCGATCCGCCGGCCGTCCAGGTACACGGCCAGGTTCGGCGGCTCGACCAGATAAGCCACGTGGTACACCCGGCCGAAAACCAACGGCTCGAACCAGCCCTCGCTCACCAGCCGGAACCCAGGGTCGAGCCGCAGGCGCACGCGAAGCTGCTCGCGCTTTTCCGGTGAAACCGCGTTGAGGATGGTCACGAGGTAATTGGGAAAACGGTGGTACTGGTCGTAGCCGCCGTCGCGCTCGGCGCTGGTGGCCAAGAGTCCGGCCGCATCCGGATTGCCCGACAGCAGGAACAGGTTGACGTTACTTTCGAAGCTGTCGCCGGCGAGCCTGACATCGTACTCCACCAGCTGCGGCCCCTCGAACTCCCTCCGGCACCAGATCGTAACCGCGCCGCCGCGCGCATCCACTTCCAGCCGGCTCTGGCTGATCCGCACCATCGCCTTCCCCTCGACCACCCAGTCGGCGTAATCGTCCTGGAAGTCCTCGTAGAAAATTTCTTCCAGCGCCAGTTTCCGGCCCTCCAGCTCGCGGGTGTAGCCTTGCGCGAACAGGGTGCCGGCGACCAGGAGCGCTGCCGCAGCCAGAACCGGACCTTTCATCCGCGATTCCTCTGTTGTCGGAACCCGAGCTTCAGCTATCGGTTTTAGCCCGTATTCATAAATTGCAGCTCTGTATTACACACCCCGCCCTGCCTCGCCCCACCCGGCCGCAATAACGGCACTTCACTCGAGATATCTCTATCATCTTAATAATAAGAATTTATACCTTATAATTCCCCTCTATAAAGAGGGGAGACAGGGGTGTGTCAGTCTTTCCAAGCGTTTGCGAAACTTTCTTCTGAATGATTTGTGAATAACCCGGCTAAAGAATAATCCGGTCATTAGTCCTTGACAAGATACCAGCCGGCTGAATATTCTCAGTTAAAGAATTCCCCGTCCCCAGCGGAGGTCGCTCATGATTCATCAGCTCATCTACCAGGTGGACGCCTTCACCGACCGACCCTTTGCCGGCAATCCGGCCGGCGTCTGTATCCTCGAAGAAGAGCGAAGCGAGAACTGGATGCAGAACGTGGCCCTCGAAATGAACCTTTCGGAGACTGCATTCCTGCGCCGCCGGGAGGGCGGCTTTCAACTGCGCTGGTTCACGCCGGTCAGGGAGGTCGAACTATGCGGCCATGCCACCCTGGCGGCCAGCCACGTGCTCTGGCAGGAAAAAATCGTCAAGTCCGACCAGAAGATCATGTACATCACCTTGAGCGGCCCGTTGTTCGCCAGGCTGGACAAACCCTGGATCGAGCTGGATTTTCCCGCCGAACCGGCCAGGCCGGCGGAGGACCCAGGCGGGCTGTGCCAGGCGCTGGACGTGAGCCCGGTCTTTATCGGCAGGAGCCGGCTGGACTTTCTGGTGGAGGTGAAGTCGGAGCTGGCGCTGAGGGAAATGAAGCCGGATTTCAGGCGCCTGGCCGATGTGACCTCCCGCGGCGTGATAGTCACCTGCCGGTCGAGCTCCTCGGATTACGACTTCCTCTCGCGCTTTTTCGCCCCGGCTTACGGAGTGGACGAAGACCCGGTCACCGGCTCATCCCACTGCACGCTGGGCCCCTACTGGGCCGAAAAGCTCGATAAAGCCCGGCTTTTGGGGTATCAGGCCTCGGCCAGAGGCGGCCTGGTGCGGGTCATGCCTTCCGGGGAGAGGGTTTTCCTGGCGGGCCAGGCGGTCACGGTGATCCGCGGCCAGCTTCTGGACACCGGCGCCTGAGCGGTTTTTCGGGCTTACTTTCCCTGCCTAACGCCGGGAAGCCCCGCTTTTCTCCCGCTGCAGCCGACGCCATCTGTAAGGCTCCATGAACGGCGGGTCGCCCGCTCTTCCGGCCGCTTTCAGGATAAGTTCGGCCAGGTCCGGGAAGCCGTTATCTCCGTATGTACCGATCGTTTCCCAGCCCAGATGCTCCTCGATCATGGCTGCGGCGAACAGGCGGCCGTCCAGAAAAACGTGGGCCAGGAGCCTGCTGTAGCGGTCTTTTTCGTACGGCAGGTATTCGATCACGCGGGCGACGGCAAACAGCTCTCCGGCCCGCTTGCGCGCCGCCTCCCCGTAAGGCTGCCCCTCGCGCCAGCCCATGCGTGGATGGGCGATTTCGGGGGCGTCCAGTCCCAGCACCCGGATCTGCTGTCCTCCCGCCTCGAAAGTGTCCCCGTCCTCGATCTTCAGCCCGGCCTTATCCACCCGGACCGCTTCATCCGCGTAGTGCGGGAATTTTCCGGCGAGCGCTGGTACAGTGACGCTTTCCCGGCCGCCGGCGCAGGCGGAGAAAAGACCGGCGAGCCAGAACAGCAGAAGCCAGGCTCTTTGGCGAATAGCGGACATGTCGGCTCCGTGGTTCAGATGACGTAAGTCCTCAAGTCTTCCGCGGGCTCCACTTGCGCCTCGCAGAGAGACGCCACCCTGGCGGCCAGTTCTGCCGGATCCCAGAGCGGATAGACGTGATTGAGCAGGACCCGTCCGACACCGGATTCACGCACGATCCGGGCCACCAGTTGCGGGCTCAGATGGCCCTCCACGGCGTGGGCGTCATCGGTCGAACATTCGCAGACCAGGAGGTCGGCTCCCGCGGCCAGTTCGGCGAGAGCCCGGCAGTACTGGGTGTCCCCGCTCAGGACCAGCTCCCCCTTACCCCGGCTGAACCGGTAGGCCAGTCCGCCCTGGTCGCCGTGGTCCACGGCCGCGCATTTTACCTGCCAGCCGCTTGCAGTGCGGATTCCCCGGCCCGGAACGAGCTCGTTCAACCTCAGTTCGTAGCTTTTCGGCCTCAGCGAAGGCCAGGCCCCGCAGACCCGCTCCACGAACTCTTCGAGTCCGGCCGGGCCGCAGACCTGGAGCGTTTCGGTCCGCGGCGAGGGCGGCGCCCAGTTGGCGGCGAACAGGAAAGAGACGAGATCGAGGGTGTGGTCCGGGTGGTAGTGGGTGTAGAAGAGGTGGTTCACCGCCCGCCAGTCGATCCCGGCGCGTTCGGCGCGGTAGAGCGTACCCGAACCGCTGTCGACAATCACCAGGTCCCCGGCTTCGCCCTCGTCCGGAGCGATGATATAGCCGGGAGCGCCGCGGTCGGGCCGGGGGACCAGGGTGCCGGAGCCGAGCACGGTGAGACGCAATTTTCCGACTCCTTCCCGGCAATCGCGGGCGGCCTGCCGGCCGCCCCAAAGCCATTACTCTCTAAGTACTCTGGCTCGTAAGTTCGGTGACGTATTTTCCAACGAACTCACCGCGCGATCTGCCCTTATAAAACCTGGATGGCCTTAACTTTGTGTCCGTAAAAAGAGTGTCACCGGAAATACATGATTTTATGTAGGGGCGCACCCACGTGTGCGCCCGACTACAATCGAAAACTCTCGAATTATGGGCGGACACATGGGTCCGCCCCTACGATAAGGATCCTCACGGGTAAATAATAGGGCACAAGCAAATGAGAACTGCAATTGAATTTAACGCAACCAAATTTATGAAAACATGGATTAAATATTTTTCCTGAAGCAGGCCTCGGGCAATTCATTTCAGTCAAATCCGCCGTGAGCCGGCGGATCACTTCCCCATCAGATCGAGCACGGCGGCGGTCAGGGCCCGCACCCCGGTGCGGATACCCGGTTCGGCCTCCGGCAGGAAACGAGCCGAATGCAGTCCCGGCCTGGTCTTGGGGTCCGATCCCGGAAGGGCCGTGCCCACGCGGAAC
>JAZDIG010000509.1:0-10212 GCA_043805105.1 Candidatus Glassiibacteriota bacterium
ATATCCGCCGGTTCGCCGAGGCGGGCGGGAGCGTGATCGCCGATGCCCAGGCGGCGCAGATGGACGGCCACTGCCGCTGGCTGGAAAACGGCGCCCTGGACTCTGCGTTCGGAGTCAGAACCAGCGGCGGGCCGGTCCCGGCCGGAGAGGAGACAGTCCGGCGCGAGGGTCTCTGGGGGCTGGCCACCGCAGACAGCCGGCTCAGCGGCCGGGGAGCCGAGGCGCTGGTGTTCGGGCCGGGGCTGCCGGTGGTCTACCGCAACCTCGCTGGAGCCGGCAAGGCCTACACCCTCAATGCGTTTGTTTCGGGCTACGGAGTCTTGCGCACCGATGGCAGTGAAAGGGCGGTGCGTAATTCGGCGGCCATGCTGCTGCGTGACGCGGGCCACCAACCGCGGATCAGGATCAGGCCGGCCAGCGGCCGCGACCTGCGGGCGGTGAAAATGACCACCTATGACCTCGGCGAACAGAGCCACCTGGTGGGCCTGATCAAGGATTACCGGGTGGCCGAGCCGCCGCGCGACGTCGAGGTGGTGCTGCCGGCGGAGCTCTATAACTACGATGTGCGCGAGGGCCGCTACCTGGGCCACGGCGACAAGCTCCGCACCACGATCAGCACCGGCGAGGTCAAGCTGCTGGCGAGCCTGCCCTACCAGGTGTCGGAGGTCGTGCTCGAGCTGCCGCGGACGGCCAAGCGCGGCCGGGAGGTCAGTTTCAGCTTCCGCGTGGGAGCAGCCGGGGAAGAGGGCGCGCTGCCGGTGAAATTCGGGCCGCACGTGTTCGTGGTCGAGGTGTACGGGCCGCAGGGGAACCGGATCGGCTGGTACGGCGGTAACGTTACCGCCCCGGAGGGCGCCGGCCGGAGCTCGTTCCCCCTCGCCCTCAGCGACAGCCCCGGCCAATGGCGGGTGCGGGTGCGGGACGTGGCCACGGGCGTGTTCACCGAAAGATACATCGAGGTTCAGTAGTACACAGATTCAAGCAGGCAGGGAGGCTTGGCGCGGGGCTGCCGGCGGGGTGCGGAATGCTTAGGATACTTCGCCTCTCAGTTGTAAGGTGGTTCTTTTCTCCAAAAAAGAATCCGCTTTCTATCTGAAACATAAACCGGTATAGATCGGGGAAGCCGGATGGCAGACGGGCAGGTGAAACTTTCGCGGCTCGAGCGCCGGGTGCTTTCACTGGTCGCGGGCCTTCCGCCGGGCCGGGCGCTGGAGCTTGCGCCGGGCCGCGGCGCTCTTTCCGCCGAACTGGTGCGCCTGGGCCACCGCCTGGATGCGCTGGATATCGCCCCGGAAAATTTCAGCGCATCCAGACGGGGAGTGAACCTGATGGCCGGGAACCTGGACGATCCCCTGCCGTTCGAGGATTCGGCCTACGACCTGGTGGTCTGCTGCGAGGGGATCGAACACCTGGAGTACCAGTACCGTTTCGCCAGGGAATTGGCCCGGGTGCTGGCTCCGGGCGGCAGGCTGGTCCTCACCACGCCCAACATCAACAACGCCGCCAGCCGGATCCGGTTCCTCTTCACCGGCTTTTACTCCCTGGCGGTGAGGCCGTCCAGCGAAAATGTCCGCAACCGCTACATCGAACACATCTACCCTCTCGCCTGGTGGCAATTGCGCCACCTTCTGCACACGGCCGGCCTGGCAATCGAAGAGGTGGCCACCGACCACGTGCGCAGAAGCTGCCTGGTCCTGGCGCCGCTGTGGCCCCTGAGCTATCTGCTCACCCTCAAGGCGCTGCTCACCGAACCGGAGCCCCGGCAGAGATCGGCCAACCGGGAAATCTGCCGCCAGCTGCATTCTTCGGCGCTCTTTTTCGGCCGGACCATGATCGTATCTGCGCGCAAGGCGCCGCCTGAAAATCCGGAGTCATAAATCTGGACAATCTTTTACAATTGCCGGAGGAGCGGACACACCCCTGAATCCCCTCTTGATAGGGGACTAATAATGTATAAGTTCTTATTTGATATTATGTTAGAAATTTGCCAGGCGTGATGCGGTCTTCGTGGCCGGGCTGGGCCAGTCCCCTAATAAGAGGGGTGCCCTGCGCAGCGGCGTTAGCCGCGATGCAGGGCGGGGTGTGTAAGATTCGAACCGGCTCCGGGTCAATTGCAGCAGCTACGGGCAGCCGCCCCCGGGGCCGGGCAAATCCCACTGTGTTCCCCTTTACAAAATTGGGGAAAGGAATATAGGAAAACACTGCGACCAACTGTCAGGGACACGGCCCTCATGATACAGGGCGAACGCGCCGTGTCCTACTCCGTCATCCGTCTCTTCACCTTGGCCGGCCACTGATGGATGATGAAAATCCCGCCGACCGCCAGCAGCACCAGCCCCCACCAGAAATCCAGGTGCAGGTAAGCCATCTTGACCGGCGGAGGGTTGGAGAAATTCAGGTAACCGCTGATTGTGACCGCCAGCCCGTACACTGTCAGAATCACCCCGCAGAGAAACCAGATCGTGATCGACATGCGCTCCTGGTTCATCCCGGATACTCCTTTTTTACCAGAAGATGATGTTCAGAGTCAGGAAAATGATGAAGCTGAGCCAGGCCCAGAGGACCGGTCTGCGGTACCACGGCGACGGCCCCTCGTGGGGCATGGCGCTCACTCCGTAGACCAGGCCCTTGAGCTCCTCCAGGGGCTTGGGCGCGGTGAAATAGGAGATCAGCACGGTGGCCGCGAAATTGACCGAAAAGGCCCAGGCCGCCTGCCACATGTTAACCGCCATGGTGCTGGGCGACTCGCTGAACGCGATCAGGCTGGGGTCCACCCAGCCGAATCGCACTCCCAGGAAGATGCCGACAGAGGTGCACATCCCCAGGAACAGGCCCCAGAACCCGGCCGCCGGCGTCGCTCGCTTCCAGAACATCCCCAGGAGCACCGTGGCGAAAAGCGGGGCGATGAAAAAGCTGAAAAGGGCCTGCATGTAGTCCATGATACTGGCGAACTGCTTAACTATGTAGGTGGTGGCGATCGAGATCAGCACGCCGATAATGGTGGACCAGCGGCCGTGGTTCAGGTAGTGCTTGTCGCTGGCCGACTTATGGATGTAGGAGCGGTAGATGTCGTAGGTCCAGACCGTGGCGAAGGCGCTCACGTTGCCCGCCATGCCGCTCATGAACCCGGCGATCAGGGCGATCAGCCCCAGGCCGATCATGCCCGGCCCGAAATAGCGCTTCATCATGAGCGGCAGCACCGCGTTGTAGGTCTGGGTGGCGCTGATGTCCGGGCTTTCCGGCTGCAGGCCGGGAATTAGGGCGAAGCCGATCAGGCCGGGGAGGATCACGATGAACGGGATCGCCATCTTGAAGAAGGAGCCGATAATCGGCGCGGTCTTGGCCGCCCGGATGTCCTTGGCCGCCAGGATGCGCTGCACCACCAGGTAGTCGGTGGTCCAGTAGCCCATGCTCAGCACAAAACACAGGCCGAACACGATGCCCAGCCAGTGCATGCCCATCGGGTTCTGCTCCGGGCTGGCCATGGTGGACCAGATATGGATGCGGTCCAGCACCGGCTGGCCTGAGGCGGTGATTTCAGCCGAACGCTGGGCCACCATCTCCACCAGCTTGCGCCAGCCGCCCACCTCGATCAGGCCCAGGATCGGGATAATGAGGCAGCCGGCCCAGATCATGAAAAACTGCACGACTTCGTTGAAGATCGCCGAGGTCAGCCCGGCCATGGTCACGTAGGCCGCCACGGTGAGGGCGGTGATCCAGATCGAGGTGTCGAAGTCCCAGCCGAAAAAGTCTTCGAGGACCAGGCCCATGGCGTACATGTTGATCCCGCTGGCCAGCACGGTCATCACCACGAAAGTAACCGCCGCCAGGCCTCTCGACCCTTCTCCGAAGCGCAGGTGCAGGTAGCCCGGCACCGAATGGGTGCGGCTCACGTGGTAGAACGGCATCATGAAGATGGCCAGAAAGAGGATGGCCGGGATCGCGCCGATCCAGTACCAGTGGACGCTGAGCATACCGTACTGGTAGGTGGCGCTCGACCAGCCCATCAGCTCCAGCGCGCCCATGTTCGCGGCGATGAACGAAAGCCCCGCGATCCAGGCGGTCTGGCTGCGGCCGGCCATGAAAAAATCCTCGCCGCTGCGGGTGTAGCGCTTGAGGTAAAAGCCCACGCCGAGCACGAAGACGAAGTAGAAAACGATGATGAAGAGGTCTACTGCGTGCAGTTGGAACATGGACGGCTGCTGCCTCCTTTGTCAGGGAAGGGTGGTATCCGAGCGAATCCTTCTTACCGGATATGGGGTCCGCCGGCTGTGGACCTTAAATCAGAACATTTCCCGATGGAGTACTTCAGCGAGCGGGCGCTTGCATTTACGCGGCGGCTGTTCTGCCGAGGCGTAGCCGACCGCCACCAGGCTCACCAGCCTGAATCCGGCGCCGGCCCCTACCAGCTTCACTATCCGTTCGGCGTACGGCTTCTTGTCGCCGGCCACCCAGCAGGAGCCGAGGCCCAGGGCGGCGGCGGCCACCAGCATGTTCTGGGTGGCGGCCGCTCCATCCTCGAGGTAGTACTTGGTATCGCGGCAGAGCACGACGATACACGCCGGCGCCTCGGCGATGCACTTGCCGAAGTCGCAGATTCCGGCCAGCTCTTTGCGCCTGGCGCTGTCGGTGACCACCACGAATTCCCAGGGCTCGACTCCCCGGCCGGTGGCGGCCAGCCGGCCCGCATCGACTACCTGTTCCAGGTCCCGCCAGTCTACCGGCGTGGATTCGTACTGACGTATGCTTCTTCTCGCTTTGATCGCTTCCAGAGTGTCCATGGTCGTATTCCTGCCCAACCAGACAGGGCGGCTGAGGTGCCTCATGAGCGAAAGTATTACAAATTGGACGTGCAGACCGACTTTCGCAAGGAAATGATTGAGCTGCGGAGTCCGTGTCGAGGGACTTTCGCTGAGCGGAATAATTCCGGCGGAGATTGGGAAATAATAGAAACAAAATTCGCAATCCGGCGTTAATTCTTTTTACGGAAGCCCATTGGAAAACTTTACATTTGACTAAACTTTAAAAAAGTATTATCAAATATACCGGCAGGCTTCGTTCCGGGAGCGGCCGGAAAGACAGACCGGCGGCAATTCAACTGGAAGGATCAGCTCCGATGCATTTCAGCGCCCAGGAGGAATACGGGCTGCGTTGCGTGCTGCAACTGGCCAAGAATCACGGCGGCGAGGCGGTGACCGCCAGGCAGATAAGCGAGCTGGAGCTGATCAGCCTGGACTACGTGCACAAGCTCCTGGGTATCCTCAAGCGCAAGGGCCTGATCGAAAGCACCCGCGGGATCAAGGGCGGCTTCCGGCTGCGGAAGGACCCCGGGGAGATTACGGTTTGCGATGTGCTGGACCTGCTCTCCAGCGAGCTCAACGCCGATGGCCACTGCGCAAAGTTCGGCCGCAAGAAAACCCACAACTGCCAGGGCGAGGAAGACTGCGAAATCAAGCCTTTCTGGGATACGGTCTACCGCTTCTACGAAGAATACGGCTCCAAGGTCACGATCCGCAACCTCATCGAGGGCACTCTCCCCTCCGTGCAGGTGAGTTTCTGATCCTTTCCTTCCGGCTTCCACTCTCGATTCCACAGCGGCCGGGACGGCCGGCAGGCGTTCCGACTCAGCCATAAATTATTCCAATCGACTTTTTTCATTCAACGGATAAGGCAGACACACCCCTGTTTCTCCCCTTGATAGAGGGGACTTAATTGGTATAAATTCTTATTTATCAAGATGATAGGAATTATTCAAGCGAGGTGTGGAATATGCAGGACCGGGTGGGGTATCCGTGCAATCCGCGCCACATCTGTGACATCCGTGATTCTGAATCACGGATCACACGGATAAAAGATGGATGACACGGATCCACCCCGCCCAGCGGGCGACCAGCCAGTGGCCCTTTGCGCAGTAGGAGATGGTATTTCAAACTATTAACAATCTGAAGGGGCGGGTTTAAAACTCGCCCCTTGTTTGCCTGGGGAAAATTACGGGCGGACACGGGGTCCGCCCCTACGGAGAATCCGGACACTACGCTGATACGGGGCCCGCCGGCAGACCCTTGTATATTGGAGCTATATTTTGCTAAGATGATGAAAGCAGTTACCGGTGGTAGGAGTCGGCACAGGCGGCCGGGAGATCGTGTGCCTTGTGCCTTGTGCCAGCATATATCCATAAAGGCACGGACAGGCGGCTCCGGCGCGGTTTCCGGCCGAATCCGGGAGCATGACCGTGGCGGTCCGAGGCTGTCGGAGCGGGTTTATCGATGAATCGAGCTTTTAAGACAAATCTTCTTGCCGTATCGCTGGCGCTGCTTTCCTACGCCGGTTTGGCGGCAGGCCAGGTCCGCCTGGGCGCGTTTTCGTTCGCCGGAGTCACCGCTCGCGAGGAAGCGGCTCTTCTGCGGGCTTGTCCGGTCAGGCCGGGAGCTCCCCTGGACAGCCTCGCCGTGGCCCGGGCCCTCGAAGGAGCGGTCCGCTACTTCGCCGACCGCGGCTTTCCGTTCTGCAGCGTCCGGCTTTCCCGTTTCGATCCCGGCTCCGACGACCGGGCGGCGGTGGAGCTGACGGTGGAGCGGGGGCGGTTTATCAGGATCGGCGAGGTGCGGCTGAAGAACCTCGGCGCCACGCGGCCGGAAGTGGTCAGGCGGATCGCCCGGCTGCGGGAGGGCGAACCGTACAGCGAGAGCCGGATGGGGGAGGTGGCCGGCCGGCTCCTGGCCTCGGGTCTGTTCCGCCGGGTGGCCGGGCCCGAGCTGCGGCAGGGATCGAGCCGGTCGGCGGCGGTGGCCGAGCTGACCCTGGAAGAGTACCCGGCGAACCGTCTCGAAGCGGCGCTGGGCACCGGCAGCGGTGGGATCGCCGGCCTGGTGCGGGTGAGCCTGAACAACTTGTTCGGGACCGCGCGCAGTGCGCATATCGACTGGCAGAGGCCGCGGCGGGACTGGGCCTCGCTGGCGCTGGCCTGGCGCGAGCCCTGGCTGGCCGGCCGGGACCTGGCCCTCGAAGCGAATTTCAGCCAGCAGGTGCGCGATTCGCTCTTTACCGACACGGGCGGCCGGGTCGAGGTCAGCACGGAGCTGGCCGGCCGGCTGAGAGCCGGGGTCGGAGCGGCCTATCGTGACGCCAGCCCCGGCAGCGAGACATTCGCCGCGGCGGAGAGTTCACGCTGGTGGGCGGTCACGGGCCGACTGGAGTGGCGCAACGTGCTCCGTCCGCTGAACCCAGCGCGGGGATTCGAGCTGGCTCTCGAGGCCTCGGCCGGAACGCGGAACATCGAGAGAACGGCGGGGCGGGAATACCGGTCGCGGGTGTCAGCCGCGCTTTACCTGCCCCTGGCTGGAACGGGCGGCCAGTTGGCGGCCCTGAGCGGCGGGTTCGCCCTGGTGGCCCGGGGGAATTCGACCCCGGCGGAAATCCCCTGGCATGCGCGTATCCCGGTGGGCGGGGTTCTGCGCGGCTGGGAGGGCGCGCCGGTGCGTGGCCACCTGGAAGAAGAGACCCGGGGCAGGCGCGCCGGCTGGGCCAGTCTCGAATACCGCTATCTGGTGGGGGAAAACAACCGCCTGTTTGCCTTTTACGACGCCGGCGCAGTGCTCGAAGCAAGTTCCAGCCGGAGTCCGGGCTGGACCACCCGCTGGCTCGAGGGGGCCGGAGCCGGCCTGCAGATCGACAGCCGGGCCGGCCTGATCCGGCTGGCGCTGGGTTTCGACCCGGGGCGCGGACTCTCGGAGGGCAGGCTCCACATCGATTTCATGGAAAATTTTTAATAGCGTCTGAATTACCTTTTTGTCTTGTGATAATAAGCAAATTTCCATATATTTTATATTCTGATGGATGCTGCAACGGTATCTGGCCGAATGAGAGATATCTCTTTAATGATCAATGTGTAGGGGGGTTCGATGCCGAGCCGTGATTCCTCAACTGCATGGACCAGGTTTGCACTCGGGCTGGCTGGCGAAGCAGCAAACAAAGTCGACAGGCTTTCCCGGAAATCCGGCGCCGAAGTTGTCGAGATGCGGGACGGCACGCCCGGCTCGCACCGTCACTGGGATACGGAAACCCTGAGAGTCGACAAGGAAATCGAAAATTTTTACAGCGCTGAGCTGGCCGACAAGGGTATCGATGCGATCATGCTCAGCGAAGAAGTGGGGCGGCTGAAGATCGAGCCCAAGACCGCGCCCGAGATCGCCCTGGACCGGCCGGTCTACTTTGTCAGCGACCCGTTCGACGGCAGCCTGTTGTACAAGAGAAACATCCCGGCTTTCTGGTACACCGCCCTGGCGATTTATACCAGGCCCGGGAGGCTGGAAGTGTCCGAGCCGTTGACCGCGGTGGTGGTCGATCTCTCCACCCGGCTGGTGCAGTACTGCGACCCCCTGGACAGCTACGAGGGGATCCTGGACGCTTTCGGCAAGGTAGACAACCGGAGACTGATAAAGCCCAATGCCACCAAAGAGCTCAAGGACGCCTTTCTCGAAACGTACATGATGAAACCGCAGTTCCTGTATCCCACCAGCGAGATTTTCAAGTTCCTTTTCACCAGGGTGAAATTCATCCTGCCCAACGGCGGCCCCTGCGGATTCTGCGACGTGGCGAACGGCAGGATCGACATCTATCTGGCCCACAAGCAGCCGCACAACGACGTTTATCCCGGCCTGGCAGTGGCCGAAAAGGCCGGCTGCGTGGTGACCACCTTCGAGGGGCACCCGGTGAAATTCGACGACAACGTGGAGCGGCGCTACAACGTGTTGTGCACCTGCACCCCGGAACTCCATCATAAAGTTCTCAAGCTGATGGCTGACAACGGAATCGACGACAACATAGGCCTGGAACAAGACCGGTAAACAACCAGAGGATAAGCCGACATGTTCAGTCCCCAGGAATTTTTCGACCTGAAGCACTGCCCGTTTCCGGAATTTTACGATGGCCTCCGCTACGTCTGGGAAGGGATAGGCAAGATCGGCGATTTCATCCGGAAGAACGTGCGGCCGGGAATCGACCCGAGCGCCAGGATCAGCTCCCACGCCTTTATCGGCGACAACGTGCAGATCGGCGCCGGGACTTCAGTGATGCACGGAGCGGTGATTCTGGGGCCGGCCATTATCGGGGAGAATGTGGAAATCCGCGCCGGGGCTTTTCTGCGGCCGGACGTGATCGTGGGTTCGGGATCGGTGCTGGGCAACAGCTGCGAGTTCAAGAACTGTTTCATCCACGACAGCGGCGAGGTGCCGCATTTCGCCTACGTGGGTGACAGTATCCTGGGATACAAGGCCCACCTGGGAGCCGGGGTCAAGATTTCCAACGTCAAGCTCACCTGGGAAACAGTCAAGGTCCAGGGGCCCGAGGGCGTGATCGATACAGGGCTGATCAAGTTCGGCGCCATTCTCGGCGACAACACCGATATCGGCTGCAACAGCGTGCTCAACCCGGGCAGCATTATCGGCAGGCGCTCGATAGTCTACCCCGGCTCCTCCTGGCGCGGAGTGCTCCCGGCCCAGAAGATCGCCAAGCTGCGGGAGAAATTCGAGATCGTGGACCGGCGGGAGGATTAGGCGCCGGAGTCACCGGCCGGCATTCCCCAATGGCGGCTGGAAGTCGGGCTGGCCGCCAGACGAGTCTCCGGTAATTGCAGGAATCGTCCGCCCGGCTCCCTGTCAGTCCGGACCGTGCGGCAGTAGGAACCCGGTCCAATTTCCCCTCCCCGGCGGACCGCACCGCCTTCCGACAAAGTCAAATTCGAGAACAAAAACAGAGCAATAACAGAGGAAGCGGGAAAATGCAGTTTGACGCCCTTTTCAGCCGCGCCGGAAGCCGGCTGCGCAGCAGCGCGATCCGCGAGCTGATGAAGCTGGCCGGCGACCCCGGGATTATCTCCATGGCCGGCGGGATGCCGGACGCCGAGCATTTCCCGTTCGAAGAGATCCGCAGGATCGAGGAGGGTTGGAGCCCGCGCGAGCGCGCCGCCGCCTACCAGTACGGCCCCACCGGCGGCTACCCGCCGCTGCTGGAACAGATCGCCCTCTACGAGGCGCGCTACGGGATCGACACCACCGGCCTGACGGTGCTGCCCACCTCGGGCGCCCAGCAGGCGATCCAGCTTCTAACCCGGATTTTCTGCGACCCGGGCGATGCGATCCTGGTGGAGGTGCCGACCTTTATCGGCGCGGTGGCGGTCTTTATCGGCTACGGGGCGGACCCGGCCGGGGTGGA
>JAZDIG010000510.1:0-2624 GCA_043805105.1 Candidatus Glassiibacteriota bacterium
GGTCAAGCTGCCGCCGGGGCCGGTGAGCCTGGCCGGGGGCGAAGAGGTGGATTTCCTGCTGCTGTGATAAAGACGGGAAACAGGTTCGCCATGCTGAAAATCGAGCACCTGTATATAGGCCGCGATGCCCTTCTCACCGAACGCGAGCAGCTTGTCGATGAAGGCCGGGGCATCGAGCCGGTCCAGGCGGACTTCGAACGCTATCTGTCGCTGGAAGATGACGATCTGGAAAAGCTCCAGCCGGAGCTGGCCCGTTTCCTGGACCGCACCGGGTCCCTGCCGCAGCGGGCCGGCTATCCCTACGATGAGCCATCCGATTACGCCGGCATCCGGGACACGCGCCCGGCCGGCGGCGGCTGTCATGTCCGCCAGCCAGGGCCGGAGATTATCCGGGATAGAATCTATGGGGCCTGGTACGGCCGGGTGGCCGGCTGCCTGCTGGGTAAGCCGGTGGAGGGCTGGACAGGCGGGCGCATCCGGGGCTACCTGAAAGACCTGGGACGCTATCCGCTCGACGCTTACTTCCGGGCCGATGTCCCGGCCGAAATCGCCCAAAGGTACGAAATCCTCCCCGGCAAGGCCTTTATCGACCGGGTGGACCACTTACCTTGGGACGACGACATCAATTATTCGCTGGCCGGGATGTTAGTCCTGAAAAAACACGGCAGGAGCTTCCAGCCTTTGGACGTGACGAATTTCTGGCTTGAAAACCTGCCGGTTCTATCTACCTGGACCGCCGAACGCACCGCTTACCGTAACTTACTGGAGGGTGTTGCCCCGCCGGAGTCGGCTGTGCTGCGCAATCCCTACCGCGAATGGATCGGCGCGCAGATCAGGGCGGACGCTTATGGCTGGCTGGCCGCCGGCAATCCCGAGCTGGCAGCCCAATGGGCCTGGCGAGACGCCTCGGTGAGCCACGTCCGGAACGGCATTTACGGCAGCCTGTGGGTGGCGGCCATGCTGGCCGAGGCCCCCTTCGCCGGTTCGGCGCTGGAAGTGGTGGAGGAGGGGCTGAAACAGATACCGGAGCGCTGCCGTCTGGCCGAGGCGGTCCGGGAAGTGATCGGCTGGCACGGGGAGGGAACCGGCTGGGAAGAGGCCATCGGCCGGGTGCACGAGCGCTGGGACGAAAAGAAGCCCCATCACTGGTGCCACACGCTCAGTAACGCCCAGATCGTGGCCTTGGGCCTCTTGTGGGGGGAAGGCGATTTCGAAAAGTCGATCTGCCGGGCGGTACAGGCCGGTTTCGACACCGACTGCAACGGCGCGACTGTCGGGTCGGTGGTGGGGATGCTGATCGGGGAGAAGTTCCTGCCCGCCAAATGGATCGATCCCCTCAACGATACAGTCGATACCAGCCTGGCCGGTTACCAGACCGTGAAAATCGGCGAGCTGGTCCGAGAGTGCTGCCGGCTCCGTCTGGAACTCCAGGACTGATTGCGTTTATAACTGGAATTATTCATAATATTTTTGTTCAGGTTCTTTTGTAGGGGCGCACACGCGGGTGCGCCCGACTACCATCGAGAAATTCCCGAACAATGTGCGGACACATGGGTCCGCCCCTACGAGGATTTACGATAATTTTTGAATAATCCGGGATAATAAGAGCGTGAAATAAGTGGAGGTTACGATGATAAGCCATCCGGCAGGTAACTTGCCGCGCCGGCCGCTGGGCCGCACCGGCGAAAAGCTTTCCATTATCGGGTTTGGCGGGATCGTGGTGATGGACGAAACCCCGGAGCACGCCGGCCAGGTAGTGCGTGAAGCTTACGAGGCCGGGGTGAACTACTTCGACGTCGCGCCCACTTACAACAACGCCGAGGAGCGCCTGGGCCCGGCACTCGAGCCTTTCCGCAAGGAAGTCTTCCTGGCCTGCAAGACCATGGAGCGAACTGCCGAAGGGGCGGCAGCCGAGCTGAATCAGTCGCTGCGAAACCTGCGCACGGACCATTTCGACCTCTACCAGATGCACTCGCTCGAAACCCGCGAGGACATCGAAATCGCTTTCGGCCCGGGCGGAGCGGTCGAGGCGTTCACGGCGGCGCGCAAAGAGGGCAAGGCGCGGTTCCTGGGCTTTTCGGCTCATTCGGTGGAGGCGGCGCTGAGGGCGATGGACGCTTTCGAATTCGACAGCGTGCTCTTTCCCCTGAATTACGTCAACTGGTACGCGGGCAATTTCGGGCCGCAGGTGGTGGAAAAAGCCCGGTCCAAGGGTATGGGCATCCTGGCGCTCAAGGGCGGGGCCTTCACCCTTCTCCCGGACGGCGGCGAACCGCCCTACCGCAAATGCTGGTATCTGCCGCACGAAGACAGTCGGGAGGTCCAGCGCAGCTTCAATTTCACCCTCTCCCTGCCAATCACTGCTGCCCTTCCGCCGGGGGAGGAAAAGTTCTGGCGCCTGGCCCTGGAGGCGGGCTGTTCGTTCCGGCCGATGGAGGAAAAAGAAAAGGCGACCCTCAGGGAAAAAGCTCTGGCCAGCCGCCCGCTTTTCCGCTATCCCGCCTGGACGTGATGGGACTTGATCGGCGAGGGTGTAAATCTTAAATTTTCATAGTTGATAAATCTGGCAAGTATTCCATTAACGGGACTGGATCAGCGCCGGAGGCACGGACGATGAAACGAAA
>JAZDIG010000511.1:0-5559 GCA_043805105.1 Candidatus Glassiibacteriota bacterium
CTCAACTGCCTGGGCACGATCATGCCGAGCCAGATTTTCTGCCGCGAGATGTCCGGCCGCAAAAAAGGCAACGTGATCAACATCAGCAGCATGAGCGCCTTCCACCCCCTCACCAAGGTGCTGGGCTACTCGGGGGCCAAGGCCGCGATCAGCAACTTCACCGAATGGCTGGCCGTGCACATGGCGCAGAACTATTCATCGGAAATCCGGGTCAACGCCATCGCCCCCGGCTTCTTCCTCACCGAACAGAACCGCTTCCTGCTGCTGGATGAAAAGACCGGCAAGCCCACCGAGAGGGGCCGGGCGATCATCACCAACACGCCGATGGCCCGGTACGGGGAGCCCGAGGAGCTGCTGGGCGCGCTGTTCTGGCTGATCAGCGACGCCTCCAGCTTCGTCACCGGCACGGTGGTGGCGGTTGACGGCGGGTTCAACGCTTTCAGCGGAGTCTAAGGGAATCGCAGATAAAGGTCAAGTCAACTTGAATTTCGAGAGGTGTGAATGTCAGGCGCCGATGTGCTGAAAAATTTGAAGCCGGAGCGGGAATTTTTCGTGGGAATCGACTCGGACGGCTGCGCGTTCCCCACCATGGAGCTCAAGCACAAGGAATGTTTCATCCCCAACATCGTCAAGTATTTCGATCTGCAGTCGGTGAGCAAGTACGCGCGGGAGGCGGCCGAATTCGTCAACCTGTATTCCAAGTGGCGCGGGATCAACCGCTTTCCGGCGCTGTTGATGGTGATCGACCTGCTGGCCGAACGGGAGGAAGTCCTTCGCTCGGGAGTGCAGCTTCCGGATCTGTCCGACCTGCGCCAATGGGCCGATTCCGGCGTCGCGCTCGGCAACCCCACTCTCGCCGCCGAAGTGGAAAAGACCGGCAATCCCACCCTGAAAAAGGTGTACGACTGGAGCAAGGCGGTCAACGCCAGCATAGACTGGATGGTGGAAGGCTGCAAGCCGTTCGCTTTCGTGCGCGAGTGCCTGGAGAAGATGAACCCCAGGGCGGACCTGATGGTGGTGTCGGCCACGCCGGGCCAGGCCCTTGAAAAGGAATGGACCGAACACGGGATCGACCGCTACGTGCGGGTGATCGCCGGCCAGGAGCTGGGCAGCAAGAAAGAGCATATCGCCCTGGCTGCCGGCGGCAAGTACCCGCCGGAAAAAATCCTGATGATCGGCGATGCTCCCGGCGACATGAAAGCCGCCCGGGGCAACGGCGCGCTCTTTTTCCCGGTCAACCCGGGGCAGGAAGAAAAAAGCTGGCAGCTCCTCTATGAGGAGGCTTTAGACCGCTTCGTAGCCGGCACCTTCGCCGGCGCCTACGAAGCCTCTCTGATTAAAAAGTTCGAGGCCCTGCTGCCGGAAGTCCCGCCCTGGAAGCGGTGAGAGGCCGGTGTTGCATCAACGCTGCGGAAATGAGATAATTATACATGAAGTCATAAATTTTGCGGATGCATCAGCTTAAATGCTCTTTCTGTTCCGTCTTGAATCCTTGAACCAGGGATCATACAAGTCCAGCTGTTTCGAGATTCTCCTGAGAAGCGTGTAGAAACCGAGCAATTTCCATCGTTACCTTGATTTATGTATTACGCACCGACAGGCCTTGGGCGACGAGTCACGCAGGCGACCTCCAAAGAGGCGAAGAAAGAGACACAAAGGCTCACCACAATCTTTCTTAATTTTCTCACTACTGTCCAAAAGGCTCTATCGTCGTATAAACAACTATTGAGATCGCGGTTCTATCAAATGGATTCTTTTTGCCGTTGAATCAATGCTTTCTTTAAGATACTTTACCGATGCGGAATTACCGTAACTTTTACGGAGGTGTATGATGAACCTTTTCTCCCGTCGTAAAGTACTGGCTTCGATCTCTGGAGCCGCTCTCGGATCGCTCCTGCTTCCGGTAAAGAGAGTTTCTGAACTCTTGCACTTGAAAACCACCGGTATCGCGGCCCTTGTAGAAGGTAAAAAAAGTAACAATCCTTTTGCAGAAGGAAACAGTCTTCGACCAAGAGGGATTGTCAAAATCAAGCCTATCTATATCGGAATTGAGGTTAATTTCCCTTGGTCATACCCTAATACCCCGCTCTCCAGGCAGGAACTGGAGGAAAGAACCAAGCAGATGGTCGACAGGTTCATGGAGAACTCAAAAGTCGATTTTGTAAGGCTTGAAGCTCCTCTAATTATCGCCGAACATTCAGACTACAGAAAACTTAAAGCTGAAATGAGTTATGACACAGACGCTTTGCTAGTGGGCGGTGAAAGATTGCCCCTGATGGATTACTCCCTGTCGCGAATGGGTCTGCCTGTGATTTGGGGGCAAGCTGATGTCGATTTTTTAAGAGGGCTGCGAGTAAAAAAAGTTCTGTCAGAAAGCAAGGTGCTTTATTTCGGTGAGTATCCTTCCGACAGTATCAGGTACAATAACAGCCCTCGCCATCTTTTTAACTGTGAAGACCGGTTCGGGATCAGGGTTAAGCAGATTGATACCCACGAGTTTTACAGTCTGTTTGACAGTCACAGGGAGGACAAGGTCAGGAAGGAACTGGAGAACTGGCGTAAAGATTTTGACGAGATCTCCCAAACCGAAGAAAGCCATAAACTTAGCCTGGTGAAAGATGAGAAAGACTTGCTGGATGTTGCACGGATTTATATGACACTCAGGGATCTCGTCCTAAGGGAGGATGCCAACGGGATATGTGTCAACTGCAGCAAGTTATGGATTCAGGACCGGAAGCATATCTTCCCCTGCCTGGCATATGACAGGCTTATCGGCGAAGGTATCATGTGCGCCTGCGAAGGCGATATGGGAAATATGGTATCCTCGCTGATCCTTAATGCGGTCAGCGGCGACCAGCCGGTATTGCAGGGAAACACCAGATGGCGTCCGGATGAGGGTATCATTTATATCCAGCATGACGTCATTCCTTTTTCAATGGCGAGAACAAAGCATAAGATAAGGAATTACCACGCCAAGGGGTGGGGAGTCACAGCGTACGCCGAGATCAATAATCAAAATGGCCCGATGACTGTGATTAACATCGACAGCGAGTTCAGCAAGGTCGGAGTTGTGGAGGGAAAGATCAGAGACAGTTACGAACCCACCGACCAGGAGGCCAGTGAAGGAGCTTGCCGGTTCCGCGTCAATATGACAATCAGAGGAGATTTACTGAAAGCTCAACCGGTACTTAATGTTGGCTCCCAGCACAACGCGATGACTTTTGGCCACTGGCTGCCTGCTCTTGAAGAAGCGGGCAAACTTCTGGACCTGGAGGTTGTCCGCCTGGATTATTGATCTTCAACCAGGACTCGATCCATCGCGTCACCTATTCTGTCGAACTTTTAAGATTTCCCCTGATCCTGATTAAGCTTCTGATGTCCTTCAAAAGAAGCTTGGCCGCTTTAGGAACAGCAAGCCAGGCGAGGAGAATGAATATCAGGGGCACGCTGGCTACAAAAGTGTAGAAACTTATGTTGTCATTTTGAGTTTTGAAATAAGTCAATTGATAAACTATTACCGTTAATATAGCACTCCCAAAAATGGAGGCAGCAAAGCTGGCGATGTAGGCTACTAGATAAGCTTCAATTTCCCGTAACCAGTTAAATCTGTTTTTCATGAATTCAGGCTTTTCAGCGGACATTTCTACCTCTATTTTCAGTGAAATAACGCGTGGAGCTCATCAGTGTTCTACTATTTAAAGTTTACCCCTGTTGCTGCAGGATTGCAAGCATGTGAAGCTTATCGTCCGATTCCAAGCTACTGAGAATATTTATCAGCGCTAAATTAAATTGTGCGGGCAAGGGGGGATTTACCACCGGGTGACTTTAAAGATAAATATCTTTGTTCAAGGATTCTTTAAAAGACACTGGATTGGAAGCATTGATCTGGTACGAGAATGGAGTCGGCAGTGGGAAACGATCAAGTTATCGGCAAGGGTTACACGGACGGCCGGAAGCTGTCGGTCGAGGAAATTACGGAGCTCTGCAGCCGCGGCTTCGACCGCCTGGACCCAGAAGGCAAGCGGATCCTGGTAATCATCCCGGACGGCACGCGCACGGTGCCACTGGACGTGATGTTCCCGGTGTTCTACAGTCAGCTCGAGGGCCGGGCCAGGCAGCTCGACTACCTGGTGGCCCTGGGCACGCACCCGGCGATGAGCCCGGAGAAAATCGCCGCCCGCGTGGGGCTCACTCCCGAACGGCTCGAAACCGACTATCCCGGCGTACGCATCTTCAATCACCGCTGGGACCTGCCGGAAACGTTCGCCCGGATCGGCGAAATCTCCGCTGCTGAAATCGAAGATATCAGCGGCGGGCTGTTCCGCGAACCGCTCACCGTCACCATCAACCGGATGATCTTCGACTACGACCACCTGATAATCCTGGGGCCCACGTTCCCGCACGAGGTGGTGGGTTTCTCCGGCGGCAATAAGTATTTCTTTCCGGGGATTTCAGGCAACGAGCTGCTGCACTTTTTCCACTGGCTGGGCGCGGTTATCACCAACCCCCTGGTCAACGGCAACAAGTGGACTGCGCCGCGGCGGGTGGTCGATCGGGCCGCCTCTTTCATCACGGTGCCGGTGACTAATTTCGACATGGTGGAAAAAGGCGGCGAGCTGGCCGGGCTCTTTATCGGCCCCACCGGCGAGGCCTGGAGCCGGGCGGCAGACCTGTCGGCCAAGCTGCACATCCATTACACTCACCGCAAGTACAAGTCCGTGCTGGGCATGGCCCCCCGGATGTACGGCGACATCTGGGTGGCCGGCAAGGTGATGTACAAGCTGGAGCCGGTTGTCGAACCGGGGGGCGAGCTGGTGATTTACGCCCCGCACATCGCTGAAGTGAGCTACACCCACGGCCAGGTGCTCGACCGGATCGGCTACCACGTGCGCGACTATTTCCTGGCGCAGATGGAGCGTTTCCGCGATGTGCCGCGGGGTATCCTGGCCCACAGCACCCACGTGCGCGGCGCAGGTACGTTCGAAAACGGCGTGGAAAAGCCGTTCGTGAACGTGATCCTCGCCACCGGCATCCCCGAAGAGCGCTGCCGCAGGATCAACCTGGGCTACCGCGACCCGGCCACGCTCGACCTGGACCAGTGGAAAGACCGGGAGGACGAGGGCGTGCTGTTCGTGGCCAAGGCCGGCGAAACGCTCTACCGGCTGAAAGGGGAGATCTACGAGGCGTAAGGCCCGATTGAGCAGCTTTACGGGCGGCCCGTCATGGCGATGGGCCTTTTTCTTGCCTGGAAGAAACCGGTTGGAGAGTCCGGAATAGCTCATTCTGGGAATTCACTGCCTTGACTGCCTGTGGAAAAGGATGATAGATTGGCACAGACTTAAGAAACTCGCTTTCAGAACATCCACATACGGAGCCTGCCGAATGTATCGGATAATCTTTCTGCTGATTGCCTTCGCGCTGTCCCTGCCGGCAGCCGGCCGCACCGGCTGGTACAAGGGCAACACCCACACCCACACGATCAATTCAGACGGTGATTCAGCGCCGGATGAGGTGGCGCGCTGGTACAAGGAAAAACGCTACCAGTTCGTCGTGATCACC
>JAZDIG010000512.1:0-4386 GCA_043805105.1 Candidatus Glassiibacteriota bacterium
CCCGGCGGCCAGTCCCAGGAAGAGGTCGCCGGCGGTGATCCCGTGGATCACGAACAGCGGCCCGATCACGAACTCGGTCCCGGCTACGTGCTCCCCAGCGTACATCCCGATAAAATTCCCGATCCCCTGCAGGTTTCGCTCCTTGACCGGCTCGCGATCGAACTCGTAGAGTGAATCCAGCCTGTCGGTAAGTCCCGCCTTGTTCACGGAGGTCATATGATCGAGGCCCCGCGGAGCCGGTTGTCAGGGGAAAATACACCGGGGATGAAAATTTGGACAAAATTAACCCGGATAATTAACGAACTTCCAATTCAAGTCGGCCAAAATCAATCCATTATTTCTTCAGGTTGCTTCCAAAGATAATTATTTAAATCCCCCCTGGCCCCCCTTTGTCAAAGGGGGGAAGCCGCCTCCCCCTTCGCAGAAGGGGAAACGAGGGGGATTTCCCCAAAAATATCTGCAGAATCGATTTTTATAAATCCGAGTGAGAAGACCACGATCAGGCCACCGGGGAAAAATGGCGGCAGCCGTTCCCGTCCCCGGCCGGAATCGACTGCCCGGAGTTATCACTTTCCCCGGGCCATGTCGCGCCCCGCCCGCCGAATCCTCGGTGTGGTCTTACTTCCGTGTGTTTTGAAAATACCGTCTATCTGCTCGCCGGAAAGCTTTATCGCCCCGCCCAGGGGTTCGGCCAGATAGACGATCCGGGCCGTGTGTTCCAGGCATTCCATCCGGTGGTAGGCTTCGAGCACGTTGCGGCCCAGGGCCAGCGCGCCGTGGTTGGCCAGCAGAAACACCTCGTGCCGGTCGAGATATTTTTCGATCCGGTCCGCCAGCTCGCTGGTCCCCGGAGTACCGTAGGGCACCAGCGGTACCCGGCCCAAGGACAGCACCGACTCCGGAAGCACTTGGCTATCGACAGTCCGGCCGGCGGCGGCATAAGCGGTGGCGTGCAGCGGGTGAGCGTGGACCGCCGCTTTGACATCCGGCCGTTTCTGGTAAATCCGGCAATAGATCCTGATCTCGCTGGTCACCGAACGATCCGTGCCCTCCAGCAGATTACCGTCCAGGTCAGTCACTACCAGGTCTTCCTCGGTCAGGAAACCCTTGCTCATCCCGGAGGGCGTGGCGACGATCCGGTCCTTGCCCGCCCTGACGGTCACGTTGCCGTCATTGGAGGCCACCATCTCCCGTTCGTAGAGACGCCGGCAGACGTGAAGAATCTGGCTTTTTATCTCTTTCAGGGAATCCATCCTCACTCCTGGTGCACCGCAGGTACTGCCGATAATCCTGTAAGGGAAAACGGACAACGGACAGAATATAAAATAAATCGCCGGTTTATGGAAATTTTATCAAGGAGGCAGGCAATAATGATGAAAGCCGGACCGGGAGAATTGAAACCGCCTGACTTTCCCAGTGAGAGAAATGCGGTAAGTCAAATCCCAAGGGCGCACACTTGGGTGCGCTCCTACACCAGATTTTGTGCGTGTAAGCTTGAATTGTCCACCTGGTGCAGTGCTTGTCTTCGCCTTTTGACCTTGAGCAGCGGACTCGATTATCCTCGCCGCCCCGCAGCCGGCGGTTCACAGCACCGATTCGACCCACTGCACGGTAAGTTTCAGCCTGTCCTCGGCGCTCGTGTAGGCGCGGACCTGAAACTTGCCGGCAGCTTTGCGGTTCCGGTAGCACTTCGAGGCGAAATCGTACTGTTCGAGGGCCTGTTTCGTGTCCACCAGCCGGCCGTTCTTGTCCAGCGGGTCGAGGGAAGTGAAGGCCCGCGGAGCCAGGCTGCCGGCCACGTGGAACAGGTCGTGGCTCGCCAGTACTCTGGGCAGAAAATCGATGAAATGCCAGGTGTAGAGGCCGGGCCGGGTCAGCTCGCTGAAACTGACCAGGGAGCTGTCGGCCAGCACGCCCTTCACCCGGCTGTCCAGGGCGGCGGCGTAGAGAGCCTGGGGGCCGCAGGAGGAACGTCCGATCAGGGCCACGCCCCGGTCCCGGTCGACATCCGGCCGCGAGTACAGGTAATCCAGGCAGGCTCCCAGGTCGAATACCCGCATGGCGAAAATCGAGCGGCCCAGCTTAAGGCCATCGTAGGCGATACTGGCCTGTACGCCCAGGGTCTGGGCCATCAGTCCGCCCACCCCGTCCCTCTCGGAATTGGACGCGGTGACCCGGGTTTCGCCGTAGCCACGCAGGTCCACGGCCAGAACGCCGTAGCCCAGGGCGGCCAAGCCCTGGGCCAGTTTCCCGCCATCGGCGGTCTTGCCCCGGGGGTCGGCCAGGATGACCGCCGGGGTCACGGTCTTACCCGAGGGCTTGAAATAAAGGCAGGGCAGATAGACATCGCTTTCAGAATAGAGGGCCAGCTTTTCCACGGTCAGCCCCACTTCCGACTTACTGCCCAGGGGCTTGACTACGGGCAGGTCCTCCCGGGCCGGGTTGTCGAGCAGCTCGCGGATCTCGGCGGACAGCTTGGCGCGGAACGCCTCGAATTGCACGTCGTCAGACGGCGCTTCCGGCCGAGGCAGAATCCTGCGGGCCTGGCCGGCAGTCCACTGCTGGACAGACTTGCCGCGCTCGCGGACGATGTTGCCGGTGGCTGTGCACCAGAGGTCCTGCTGTTTTTCGAGTTTCAGTTCGGGCTCCTCCCAGCCGTCCTGCCTGCCGTAGAACCAGAGGTCGAACCACTGGTACATTTTTTCACGGCTGAACTTGAAGAAGCCGTGGGGCCATTCGGTTTCCACCAGGCTCATGCGCTCGGCATGGCCCAGGGTGCGGTACAAAAACCGGGCCTGGGTGAAACTGGCCAGGGTGCCCCGGCGCACGCCCTCGCGCGATTCGATAATGAGCCGGTAGGGCCTGGGCCAGGCCAGCATCATCAGGTCGGCCATGGTTATGGCATAGGGAACCATCCGGGGCCGGTTCTGTTCGCCGTCGCCGATTCCCAGGCCGCCCAGGCCCAGCTCCGGTGAATCCACCGTGCCGTCCGGCACCGCTGCCTTGATCCGCTCATCCAGCGGCACCAGATGCACGGTCTCCGTTCCCCCGCCCGAATTGCCGGTGCAGCCGATCCGTGTCGAATCTACCTCGGGCCTGGATACCAGATAATCGATACCCCGGACAGCGTCCCACATCCGCACGGCCATCAGGTGCTTGCCCATCAGGAACAGCGGGTTGGCCAGCAGGGTGTGCTCGATCACCGGCTGTTCGGTGACCAGCGAGCCGTCTTCCTTGAAATAATCGCAGCGCTCGCCCTGGCCCACCGGGTCGAACAGCAGGACCACGAAGCCTTTCTGTACCAGCCCCAGGGCCGCCGAATGGTATTCCCCGGCCGCTTTGCCCTCATGCCAGTGCCCGCAGGGGAAAAGAATCGCGGGGTAAGGCGGATTCCCCTGCTGAGGCACGTAGAGGTTGGCGGTGACCAGGATTCCGGGCGTGCTTTCGTAGATCACGTTTTCGATCCGGTAGCCGCCCCGGTCGATCGACCGGAAGATTTCCGCGTTGAGCGGGGTGCGTTCGGGGAAAGGCAGCCCCAGGACGGTCCGGTAATCCCGCAGAAGCCTCTCTTTGTAGGCATTCCAGTCGTGCTCGTCCCTGATCCGGGCCACCTCGACTTCCCTCTGCCAGTTGCGTTCCTGGGTCTGCCGGCTCAGGTGCTTGAGCAGCATGATCGACTGGTCGGCGAATTCATCCTCCACCGGCAGGACTTTATAAATATCGGTTTCCTCGGCTCCGGCCGGACCGGTCCAGACAGCCAGCATCAGGAATGCGGCGAGAAAGGCTCTCAGGGTTCTCATGGGCACCTCGCGGGTGGATGGCCAAGCGTTTGACCACAGGGATATAAAATGGTGGATTTATGTAAAAAGTTATCTGTACTCCAATATTGCACACTCCACCCCGGGCGAACACGAGATTCGCTCCTACACCATTTTTCCACTATCTCAGCAGGGCCGGGCCTCCGGGCGAAACTACTTCTTTCCCGGCTGCGCTGCAGGCCGGTTCAGCCGGTCGAACAGCTCCCGGCGCAGGGCCGGGTAATTGGAAGTTTCGCCCAGCAGCAGACTGTCTGCCAGGGCGATAATTTCCTGGCGGGTCATGACTTTCTGCTGTTCGGCCAGCCGGGCGTACTCGAAATCCTGGAAGCCCCTTCTCAGGGCCTTCAGCCGCAGGGCCGGTATCGGTCCATCGTAATTGAACCGGGTGCCCGGGTAGAAAATCATGGAGAACCCTTGGTAATGCCCACCGGCGTTGGTATAGGGGTCCTGCGGCGGGGCATCGGCATCCCAGTCGGTCCAGTCGGTGGCGTTCCAGAAGCAGATTCCATCCGCCTCGTACTTGAAGCCGTTCCAGCCCCAGCGCACCGCCCTCAGGAGCGGCTCGGGC
>JAZDIG010000513.1:0-2323 GCA_043805105.1 Candidatus Glassiibacteriota bacterium
CAGGCCCTCGTTGGCTTCGCTCCAGGAGGCGCCGCCATCTGTGGATTTGTAAACTCCGCGGCTGAACATACAGGCGTAGAGAGTCCTGGAATCGGCCGGGCTGTCCGGATCGACCAGGATGTTGGTGCCGACACTGTTCTCTGGAATGCCGGTGCCGCTCTGGCGCCAGTTCCGGCCGCCGTCATCGGACACCGCCACGCCGCCCTGGTTGTTTTCGAAGCCGCGCGGGGAGAACATCTTGTCCCGCGGCAGGTCGTGGGCATTGGCCCAGACGCTCCAGAGGCGGTCCTTGACCGCCGGGTCGAACACCAGCCAATAGCAGGTGTTGGTCCAGCGCGGGGGTGCGCCCTGCACTGAAAGGGACCAGGACTTGCCGCCGTCCAGGCTGTGGAACAGGCCGATATCGGTGTAGGTGATGAAGAGGTGGTTCACGTCGAAGGGATCGAAATGGACGCCGTAGCAGGTGGTGACGTTGAGGCCGGTGGAGGTGGCCGAGCCGTCCGGGTTCATCCGGCTGTGGATCTGCCGCCAGTGCGCTCCACCATCCTCGGTCTTGTAGCTGCGGCCGTTATCCGTGCCGATACAGAAGTTCGGGTCGGTGGGGGCCACTCCCAGGTTGATTGGATTACCACCCCAGCTGGGTCCCCACTGGCGGTCGAGCCAGCAGCCTTCGTAATTGTTCGTGAGATAGCCGTCACCTTTGGCCAGCCAGACGCCTTTCCAACTTTCTCCGGAATTTTCGGTCTTGAAGATGCCGAAGGTCCAGGCATCGGCTATCTCCCTGGCCTCACGGACGTTGCGCACGGAAAGATAAGCCACGCTGGGATCGGTTTCGCAGGTGGCGATGGCACTGGCTTGCGGGAACTTACCTTCGGGCACGCCATCGAACAGGCCCGTGTTGACCGGCTGCCAGCTCCGGCTCAGGTCCCGGCTGATAAACACGCCGCCGGTGATTCCGGCTCCATCGGAACCAAAAGGCGACAGGAGATATATCACCGTGGCGTCCTTGTTCCGGCCCCAGGCCGCGGCGGTCAGACGCTGGACTGGCGGAACGGCCAAAGCAGAGGTCGCCCCGCTTTGAGTGCTCACCTCGACCGCCGCGTTTTCCGTGAAGACTACGAGCTTACCGTCCGCGGCCGGTACTATTTCCAGCACGCTGCGGCCGGGCAGGTCGCAGAGCTTGCGCCAGGTGGCGCCGCGGTCGGTGGAGATTACCAGAAATGCCTGGGCCTGCTGCTGCTCGGCGCCCATCGCCATAAAGCTGCGCAGGGGAGCCAGGCCCAGGTAGATCTTCTGGTTGTCGGCCGGATCGACCTGCACCGTCTAGATTGAACCGTCGAAAGCGCCTTCCACTACCTGGGAAGGTTTCAAGTCCACGGCCTGCAGCTCTCCCTGGTAGATCGCCTTACTCACGTCCGGGTAGACCACCTGCCAGGATTTTCCCCTGTCCAGCGAGCGGTAGAGTACGGGAAGGCCCGAACCCCGGTCCTCGCTGTAGCTGAATCCGCGCGTGGCTATGTAGATCGCCTGCGGGTCCACCGGATCGAACTCGAAGGCCTCCGGCACGTTCCAGAGGTTCAGTGTGCGCCAGACTTTTCCGCCATCGGAGGAGATGTAGGCGGCGGTCATGTCGCAGTGTTCCAGCACCAGGTTTTTGTCGTGCGGGCTGAACGTGGGCCGGAACATCCCGCCTCCGCCGCCCGGCCCCACCACTTCCCAGGCCGCCGGCGCCGCGGCTTTTTCCGGTTCGGGCCGGCTGCTGCAGGCGGACAGGCCGATAATGGAACAGACAGCCAGTACGGTAAAAGTTTTAAAGCAGGATCCAGGACTGGACATGATGCACCTTCGCCGGGTAATCTCCCGGCCGGCTGAATTGAAAGCATCGGCTCCAGCGGTATCGGATTATCTGTGGAACTTGGAGCCGGGGAACCAATACAGGTAATTGTCGAAATAAATTTTGCGCAGCACCGCTTCCGGCAGAGCCAGTCCCCTGAACTTGCCGTTCACCTCCGGTACCTCCATCTCCTGGTCGGTGGCGAAATAGCGGTAGTCGTTGCTGTAGGTTTTTTCCAGCGTGTCGAGGTTATCCTGGAAGCTTTTCGGCCCGGCCGGCACGTCTATCCCGTAGAGCAGCCGGTCCTGGTACTTGATGATGAAGTTGCGCACCTTTTCGCGGTCCTGTACCTGGAAATGGCAGACGCGGGCGCCCATGTCCGCGGCGAAATTGGGGAAGCGGTCGAAACGCTTGGCCAGCTCATCCACGTCGAACTCCAGGCTGCCCAGGTGGGCTCCCACCACGCGCAGGTTCTGGTGCTTTTCCAGC
>JAZDIG010000514.1:0-7373 GCA_043805105.1 Candidatus Glassiibacteriota bacterium
CCCATCAGATCGAGCACGGCGGCGGTCAGGGCCCGCACCCCGGTGCGGATACCCGGTTCGGCCTCCGGCAGGAAACGAGCCGAATGCAGTCCCGGCCTGGTCTTGGGGTCCGATCCCGGAAGGGCCGTGCCCACGCGGAACATGAAAATCGGGACTTTGTGTTCGGTGCGGCCGAACTCGCTGAAGTCTTCCCCGCCGGTGGTGGGGAGAATCTCGACCACGCTGTTATCGCCCAATTCCTTGCGCAAAGCGCCGACCGTGCGTTCCACGAGCTGCGGATCGTTGTAGAGGGCCGGGAAAAATTCCTGTTCGCGGTTATGCACCACCGGCAGACGGTCCTCGGGGAGGCCGTAGGCGCGGGCCGTGCCCACCGCAATCCGCTCGATGCCCTCCAGGAGCGTGCGGCGCACGTCATCCTTGAAGGAGCGCACAGTGAGCTGCAGCTTTACCTCATCGGGGATGATGTTGTGCTTGCTGCCGCCGTGGATCGAGCCGACAGTCACCACTCCCACCTCCACCGGGTTGATCGAGCGGCTGACCAGGGTCTGCAGGCCGTTGATGATCTGGGTGGATAACACTATCGGGTCCTTGCCCAGGTGCGGCTGGGCGCCATGAGAGCCGATGCCGTAGACCGTAATATCCAGCATGTCAATATTGGCCATAGCCCAGCCCGCGCAGTAGCCGATCTGGCCGGCTTCCAGGGAGGGATCGACGTGTTCGGCCAGGGCGTAATCCGGCACGGGCCAGCGCTTGTAAAGGCCGTCGGCCAGAAGCGCCCGGGCTCCCCCGCCCCGCTCTTCGTCCGGCTGGCCGATCAGGATCAGCGTACCGTGCCAGCGGTCTTTCTGAGCGGCCAGGACCCGCGCCGCGCCCACCAGGACAGTCTGGTGCAGGTCGTGGCCGCAGGCGTGCATCACGCTCACCTGGGCCCCACTTTCATCAGCCATGCGTACCTTGCTGGCGAACTGGGCGCCGGTCTTCTCCTCCACCGGCAGGGCATCGGTATCGGTGCGCACCAGCACGGTCGGGCCGGCCCCGTTTTTCAGCACCGCCACCACGCCGTAACAGGTCAGGCCCTGGTCCGGGTAGCGGCCCATCGGGCTGGTGACGTCGAAACCGACCCGCGCCAGTTCGGCAGCGAGCCTTTCGGCGGTGTTCTTTTCGAAATAAGAAAGCTCGGGGTTGGCGTGAGCTGTCCGGTAAAATTTCAGCAGCGAGGGTAATTCCTTTTCAACCGCCGGGCCGAGATCGGCCGCCGGAGAAGATTCGAAAGACAGGGCGGCGGCCAGGATGGCCGTGGCTGCTATCCCGGAAGGCTTGTTGCGTTTCATGCGCGCTCCAGGGCTGAATCGTTGCCCGGCGAAGTTTCATTTGCCGAGAAGTTCGATGGCGGCGGCGGTCATCGCCCGGATCCCGGTCCTCAGGGATGGCTCGATATCCGGATGGTACAGGGCGGAATGCAGCCCGGGACAGTGTTCGGTATCGCTGCCCGGCTGGGCGGTGCCGAGCCGCAGCATGAACACCGGCACCTTGTGCTCGGTGCGGCCGTATTCGCTGAAATCCTCTCCCCCGGTGGTGGGCGGTATCTGCACCAGATTAGCGCTGCCCAGCTCGCGGCCGATCGCGCCGACAGTGCGTTGGACCAGGGAGGGGTCGTTGTAGAGGGAGGGAGTGAATTCCACGCCGATGTCGACCACCGGCAGCCGGTCCTCCGGGATGCCGTAAGCCCGGGCCGTCTCGACCGCTATCCGTTTGATTCCTTCCAGCAGCGTGGAACGGACCTCCTCGGTGAAGGAACGCACGGTGAGCTGCAGCTTCACTTCATCCGGGATGATGTTGTGCTTGCTGCCGCCGTGGATTGAACCGACCGTGACCACGCCGACCTCCACCGGATTGATCGAGCGGCTGACCAGGGTCTGCAGGGCGTTGATGATCTGGGCGGACAGCACTATCGGGTCCTTGCCCTGTTGCGGCTGGGCCCCGTGCGAGCCGATTCCACGCACCGCAATATCCACCATGTCCACATTAGCCATGGCCCAGCCCGGGCAGTAGCCGATCTTGCCGGCTTCGAGGGTGGGGTCGACGTGTTCGGCGATGGCGTAATCCGGCGGGGGCCAGCGTGTGTAGAGGCCGTCGGCCAGGAGCGCCCGCGCGCCCCCGCCCCGCTCCTCCGCTGTCTGGCCGATAATGATCAGCGTGCCCCGCCACCGACCTTTCAAATCGGCCAGCAGTCGGGCGGCGCCCAACAGCACAGTGGTGTGCACGTCGTGGCCGCAGGCGTGCATCACGCCCACTTCCTCGCCGGAAATATCGGTCATCCGCACCCGGCTGGCCCAGGCTAGGCCGGTCTTCTCCTCGATTGGCAGAGCGTCCATGTCGCCGCGCACCAGCACCGTGGGACCCTCGCCGTTTTTCAGCACGGCCACCACTCCGTAACAGACACGGGTCGGATCGGCGTAGCGGCCCACCGGCCAGCTCACCGAATAGCCATAGCCGCGCAGAAGGCCGGCCAATTTGGCCGAGGTTTCCTTTTCGAAATAGCTCAGCTCCGGGTGCGAATGGAAATTCTTGTACAGCTCCACCAGCTCCGACAGCTCTTTTCCCGCCTGGGAGTCGAATTCGGCGGCCGGGAGAGCGGCCGCGGCTGCCAGCAGCAAGCCTGCAACCAGACTGACTGTACCAAAACCGGGTCGGTGCATGCACTCCTCCTCTGGGTTATTGCAATCCGGAATCCTTAACTATAAAACCGGCGGCCGCTGTCAACAATACCTGCACAATTTTTTATCCCGAGGGGGACCAGCCAGGGGAGGATGGGCGAAGCGCTTGCTCCGGCGCCGGAAAATGCTTAAACTGTAGTCCCCATCCGATAAAGAAAAACTGAAGCTTTCCGCACTGTAACCTTAAGCCAGGGTCTGTTCATCATGAGCCAGAGTTACGAGAAGCCGCCGGTCGTGGTCGTGGGCGGCGGCATGATCACCGAAATCCAGATTCTGCCTTCGCTCTACCACCTCCAGCGGATCGGCCTGGTGGGGGAAATATCCATCGTGGCGCTGAACGGACGGCCGCTGAAAAAAATCGCCGACAACGACACCCTCAAAAAGGCCTTCCCGGGCCAGAGCTTCAAACCCTTCCCGGATTTCAGCCGGGTGGGCCTGGACGAACTCTTTCCCGACCTCTACCGCCAGGTCCTGGCCGGAATCCCGGAGCGCAGTATAGCGGTGGTCGCCGTGCCGGACCAGCTCCATTACCCCATGGTCAAGGAGGCGCTCTGTGCGGGCCACCACACCCTGGTGGTCAAGCCGCTGGTGCTGAACTTCGCCCAGGCGGTGGAGCTGGAAAAGCTGGCATTGGTGAAAGGCTTGTTCGTGGGAATCGAGTACCATAAGCGTTTCGATGACCGCAACCTGATCGCCCGGGGCAAGTACCGCAGCGGCGACCTGGGGAATCTCCGCCTGGGGTATGCGAGCCTGATCGAGCCGTGGTATTACCGCAACTCGAATTTCCAGAACTGGTGCACAGTGGAAAACAGCGACATGTTCACCTATATCGGCTGCCATTACGTGGACCTGGTGGCGTTCATCACCGGGCACAAGCCGGTGGAGGTATCGGTGTACGGCGTGGTGGAGAGCTACCCCAACGGCAACCAGGGCTACCTCTGGACGGACGGCCGGGTGGTATGGGACAACGGCGCGGTGCTGACGGTGCTGAACGGCATGGGCTACCCCAACGTGGCGCCGGGCGGCAACAGCCAGGGCATGGCGCTGTTCTGCCGGGGGGAGACCGATGGCGCGCTGGTGCTCCACGACGACCAGTTCCGCGGGGTGAAACACAGCTACACGACCCGGGGCGGCGATGAAGGCGACACCTACTACAACGAAGTGAGCCCGGACTATTTCAAGCTGGTAGACGCCGGCGGCGGCGGGCTTACTCCGGTGGGCTACGGCCACCGCTCGGTCGAGGCGATCGTGCGGGGCTGCCACCGGGTGGAGCAGGCCTCGGCGGGGCTAGCCGGCGAGGCCGCTCTCGAAGCCCGCCGCCGGGAGATCCGCCGGATCGACGAGGAGGGGATTATCGCCACGCCGGCCAATTCGAGCTACAACGAGCTGGTGATCGAGGCGGGCCGGCTGTCGATTACTCACCAGGGCCGGCCGGTGGTCATCGAGTACGGCGATAGGCCCGGCGTGAGGTTCAGGGACTGAGGGAAGCGGAATCCCCGCGAATTGGAACAGAGTTTATGGTAATATTATACTTTTCCTCAGTTTGATGTATCTTTAGATACCCAACTCTGTATTAACAAGGATTTAAAAAAATATTCTTAAGTCACATTTGCTTAACAATCAGCGGCGCCACTCAATGAAGTATTTCAGATGCGCTCAGCTTTTTTACGTTACGCCTTTTCATCTCTTCCTTTAATTGCTCTCCAATTTCTTGAAACTCCCGGAAATGGGGATTGATTTCCTTGGCCTTTTCCAGTAATTCCTTCGGAATCCTGTAACCCACTCCGTTTTCAAATTTGCTTTTGCCGTCCCAGATCACCGGCGGGTCCTGCACAGATTGAAGGTAATTGACCGCGTCTTCCGGTTTCATGGTTTTCGGCATCTCAAGCTGCGCTATCTCCGCTTTTTCAGCTTCACTCAAAAAATGGGTACCGATCTCTCTTTTAGCTGACTCAGTATTTACGGCAGCTTGATCCCTAAGTTTCTCCAGTTTCTCGTAACCTTCGCGGAGACCGGGATTGATTTCCCTGGCCTTTTCCATCAATTCCTTGGGAATCCTGTAACGCACTCCGTTCTCAAATTTACTTTTACCATCCCAGATTACCGGCGGGTCCTGCACAGATTGAAGGTAATTGACCGCGTCTTCCGGCTTCATGGTTTTCAGCATTTCAAGCTGCTCTACGCTTAACATCCCATCCCCGCTCAATCGCGGAGCACCGATCTCATCTTCGGATACCGGGGTACTCACGGCGGACTGGTCCTTACATCCGGCATATAAAACCGCAGATAGTAAGAGACCTGTTATTAATGCGCCTTTCACCCTTTTCATTTCGCACTCTCCTCCAGAAATTTGAAACGATGATAAAGAATCAGAAAATAAATAGATGACATCTCATCACCTCCCCTTAAAACAGACAGTGGTTATGGATTACGGCGATCAGCCCGGCGTGTGGGGCCGGGATTAGCGGTATCTGCGGCGGCAGGCCGATCCTTTTTCAGGGAATCCGGCGGCTGCTTCACCGGCGGGACATTTCCTTTATCCAGCAGGTGCGAGTAAGGCGCTTCGGCGCATTCGAATTTGAAGCTGGCGGAAAGCTTAAACGATGTTGTATCACCGGCAGCCAGGCCGGCCGCCGAATCCGCCACGAATTTTCCCTCGATGACTTGCTCGAGGTTGCCGTCCAGCATCAGTCCCGTTTTTTCATCCACTTCGATCGTACCGGTCTGCATTGCGCTGAAAGCAATGGACAGGACGACCCCGAGAGTATCCAGCCGGGCCGGCGTGGCGCGGTTATCGGCCGTTGCCTCAAGCTCCAGGGTAGCCCGGCCGCCCTTGCGGTCCTTAAGTGTCAGGTTGAATTTTTCGTTGACCGGCACACCTGAAATACTATCCAAGAATACCTGCCAGCGCTCCCCTACCGCCACCCGTTTTTCAGGGTAAAGTTGTTCAATCCTCTCCAGGGTTCCGTCCAACATCCTGCTTCTGGATTCATAACGAGGATAAAATATCGACACCCTTATATACTTGGGAATTTCTCTGCCGGATTTGTCTCGAGCATCCGGCATCTCACCACCCTCGAAAGGCTCCGCCACCAGGGAGCTGAATACCTTGAGCTCCTGGAAGCCACGATGAAGACTCCAGGGAAATAGCATCGCGGACAGGTTGTTGGCTGCCATTTTCGGCAGTTGTTCAAGTAAGTACAGTCCGACTGCCCTGGCGTCGGTCGTATCCACTCCTAACGGGCCGGGCGGAGGCAGCCATGTTCTGCCACCAGTTCCAGACATGCCTCCCAGCCTGTACTTACCTGGAATAATCGAGTCATCTGGATTAGGGTTAACTGCGAAAGCAAATTCGGCAGTCTCATCCCATTTGTTTAAAAGAATACCCATTTCCGGAGTCATTTCGATTTTCTTAGTACAGCTTATCCAGACTTTGTAGGCTTTTCCTTCCTCGATTTTCAGCGACAGTTTTACTGTTTCCCCGGTTACCATACCCAGCCGGGCGATAACCAGGGCCAGAACGGCGACGAAGATCGCAAACAGCAGCTTTTTCATTTAGCGGCTCCCTGTTGTGTGAAAAGGAGCTTGCAAATTAAATTCGATCATTCCCGGTCCGGAGACAGATCCGGCCGGGAAGCGGGACGCTCGTCGAGCCAAAAGACTTCCTCCACTCCCCGGCCGAAAGCTCTCGCCAGCTTGAACGCCAATGGCAGGGACGGCATGTACTTGCCCGCCTCGATGGCGATGATGGTCTGACGGGTCACGCCGGTCTTGTCGGCCAGCTCCTGCTGGGTCATTTCGCCGTTTTCGAACCGTAAGCGGCGGATACAGTTTGTCACACGCTCATCAGCCATTGGCCTTCTCTTCGGTCGCTTCCTGTTGCAGCACGGCCAGGGAAAAGACCGCCACCAGGATCAGAAATCCGATACCCAGCACGTGGGCCAGCTCCCCAGCCGTCACTCCCTCGGCGCCCAGCTCCATGTAGCGGGTGAGGAACCGGGCGATACCGAGCACGATGAAAATCCAGCTCGCGGCGAATCCCCAGGCCAGGGCCTTGTAGTAGACCGCCTCCTCGCGTTCGTCCCAGACCACCTCCGCCCCGCCGCCGGAGAGCCGGCGGCCGGCGGATTTCAGGGCGCGGACCAGGGCCAGCACAGCCCAGGCGGCGGCAAACAGGAACGAGGAAAGGGCCAGCAGGTTCAGCCCGCCGTGCAGGCCCCGGCCGGGGATCAAGATCAGGAACCCGGCCAGCACCACCGCCAGCACGGCCAGATTCAACCAGGCGACTTTCTGCAGGACGGTCATGGCTGTTCTCCTGCTGAATGTGAATCAGGCAAATATTCTGCAGCCTCATCCCGACCGAAAATTATCATCCCGAGAGCCAGCGACAGTATTCCGGCCATCAGGATGAAAAACAGAGTCTGCGGCAGTTTGGCCGCCAAAGTGAAATTAGTTGGCAGCATCGAGACCGCGCCCAGGCCGAGTGCCGCCCCAAGCAAAGCGATGCCGAGCGTCAGGTCGCCTATTCTTTTTGCCTTAACCAGCGCCTTTAATTCCCTTTCATTGCCGAAATATCGATCTATGGAGAATCGGATTAGAAGATACACCACCGCGAAGCTTCCGCAGATAAGATAGCTGAAACTCGGTGCAAGCGGT
>JAZDIG010000515.1:0-21309 GCA_043805105.1 Candidatus Glassiibacteriota bacterium
CGGACATGAACGAAAAGCGGGCCGAATTCCGCAAGGCGCTCGAACTGGATTCCGGTTTTTACTACGCCCAGTACGGAATCGGCGGTACGTACATGATAGAAGGCCGGCTGGACGAGGCGATAATGGCGCTGAACCGGGCGCTTGATATGAAATCGGACATGGTCGATGCCATGGTCCTGCTGGGGACTGTCTACCTGGACAAGGGCATGCCGCTGCAGGCCCGGGACCTGCTTGAGAACGCCGCATCCAGGGATTCTTCCAACCCCGGCATCCTGCTCAGGCTGGGCCAGGCCTACAGCCAGCTCGAGCGTTACGAATCCGCGGAGAAAGCCTTCCGCAGGGCATTGACCATCGCCCCGGAGGAGCCGATGATCTATTATTACCTGGGGCTGGTGAGCGAAATGAGCGGGAAAAAGACGGAGGCGGTAAAGAACTACCAGCGCTTTGTCGAGCTGGCTCCCGATCACAAGTTCGTACCCTCGGTCAAGAAGACGCTGGAAAGGCTCAATCGCTGAAGCCCGGCGCCTGCTGGAAGCGCTTCCAGATCACGGCTGTCACGGCGGGCCCTGCCCGCTTTCTTTTTAGCTGGTCAGGATGTTCAGGAGGAACGATTTGCTGCGCCGCTGCCTTGGCTGTCTGGTCGGCTTGAGCGTGGTTTTTTCGCTCTGTCTGGGCCTTCTCTGGATTACCCGGAACTGGTGGCTGCAGGGAGCGGGAAACTGGCTGGTGGCGGACCAGCCGCCTGAGATCAGCGACGCCATCGTGGCAGTCAGCGGCGAGCAGAGCCGGCGGGAATGGGCGATCGAGCTTTATCGCCGGGGCTACGCCGGCCGGCTGGTCTTCAATGTCAGCGACACCACCTATTACTTCGGCCTGCCGGTCGATCCGGTCACCAGCGTTACCGATATGCTCCGCCGCCATGGCATCGCTCCCGACAGCGTGGTGCTGAATCCGGGCGTATCTTCCACCTGGGAGGATGCCCGGGCGACCCTGGCGACCGCCGATTCGCTGGGGCTCCGATCGCTCCTGGTGGTCAGCTCTCCGTTCAACCTGCGCCGGGCGGCCATGACCTACCGCCGTGTATTCTCCGGCCGGCCGATTCAACTGGTGTTTTCGGCCGTTCCTCCACAGATGGAAAGGCTGAAGCTGGACCATTGGTGGACGCGGGAAGTCGAATTTCAGCTGGTCCTGATCGAATACTTCAAGATCGCTTTCTACGAGCTGAAATATTTTCATTGAAGAGCACTCGGCTTTAGATTAGAGAACACGTTTGGCGGGAAGGCAATAAGTATCGAAAAAAAACGGCTTAATTATCTGAACCGGAGATTGTAAGAACGGCTAAGGTGGAAGCAGGAATGAAATCGATCGCAACCGTCCTTTTTCTTGTGTTCGCGGAGAGCGTGTTCGGAGCCAATCCGGGGAACCCGGCTTCGGGAGTAAACATTCATCCGATCGACGTGACGTTGATCGTGGTGTTTATGGGCCTCATTATCTGGTTTGGCTCGAAGTTCTATCGCTGGGTCGGCTCCACGGAAGATTTCACCCTGGCCGGGCGCAACCTGCCTCCGTTTATCCTTGCCTCCACTATGGCGGCCACCAATATCAACCTTTACGGGACGATCAGCCAGTCCGGAACGGTTTACAGACATGGGATCTCGATCATCTGGCAGAGCTGGACCGGATGCATGGCCCTGGCCCTGGCGGGTCTATTTATCCTGCCGATTTTCAGGCGGCTGCGGATCGCCACCCTGCCGGAGTTTTTCGAGAGGAGGTACAGCCGGGGAGCCCGCGGCCTGCTGGGGTTTTTCGGCGTCATCCGTCTGGCCTTCTGGCTGGGAGTGATACTGAATACTTCGGTGCGTGCCTCGGAAATGATCGCCGGGCCGCAGATCGTCGCCACGTTGAATAATTTCGGTCAATCGCTCGGTCTGCCGGGAGGCTGGATAATTAATGGCAGCTATCTGTTTTGGGTAGTGCTTTATTCGGTGCTGGTGATCGTATACACGTTTTTAGGCGGCATGTGGTCGGTAGCGATTCTGGATGCATTCTGTTTCGTTTTTATCATGTTCGGAATCCTGATTATCTTTCCGCTTTCGATGAGAGCGGCGGGCTCATTTATGGAGCTGACGCAGACTTTGGCCCGGATCAGCCCGCAGCACGTCGATCTGATGCCGGCTTCGGGACTTTATAGCTGGAGTTTCGTTCTGGCGATATTTCTTCTGGGGATACAATGGGCCAGCACCGATCCCGGGCTGGTGCAGAAATCTTTCAGCAGCAGAGATACGAAAAGCCTGGCCAAAGGGCTGGTTCTATGCGGTCTGATCACGGTCCCTTATACGCTGCTCGAGATTCTTCCATCTCTTTCCGCACGAGTTTTATACCCGGGACTTGCCCATCAGGATTATGCCTTTCCGACGCTGATGGTAAATTTGCTGCCGGTGGGATTGATGGGTACTGTCTGCGTGGGATTGCTCGCTTCCCAGATCTCGACCATAGATGCCAACCTCACCAGTGCCGCCACTATTTTTAACAATGACGTCTACCGGAACATCTTCAAGCGCAAGGCCACCAACCTGGAAACTCTCTGGTTCATTCGTCTGGTAACCGCGGCCATTGGTTTGCTGATGATACTATTCTCCTGCCTGATTCCATTCTTCGAAAACGCAGTCGAGGCTTATTTGACCGTCAGCAGCTTCATGGACATGCCACTTTTTATCATTGCCGTTCTGATGGGCTTGCTCTGGCGCAGAGCGAACAGCCAGGGAGCCGTCTGGGGATATCTGGGAGGCGTATTAACCGGAGCACTGGTAGTGTTTCCATTCAAATATTCCGCTTTCTTCGGTCTGGATCCGGCTTCCTGGATCGCAAGAAATTACATGCTGGCCGGTACCGTGGCGAGTGGTATAGCCGCTTTGATTATATGTATCCTGGTGAGTCTGGCTACCAGGGCTCCGGATCAGGAGAAAATCCTTTCGGTGTGGGCCATGAAACATAACAGCCCCGAGGAAACCGCATCCGGTATTTCATACCATCTCTGGCCCAAATCCGCCTGGGGCAGGTTCTGGGCCTGGATTTTGTTTTTCGGCTGCGCGGTTTTTCTTACCGGTGTGTTCATGGGTGCGGCGGGTGATCCTGCAGCAGGCTGGACCTCGGTTGCCGGGATGGTGATTTTTTTCCTGGGCGGGCTGTTCCGGCTTGAATTCGATTGATTACGGAGTGGAAATTCAAGAGAATGAATAGAGCCGCCCAAGTATAATTAAAAAGGCAGGAGAACATGTCTAAAAGAAAAATTGCCGTGCTTGGCGGAGGGCATGGCGCCAGGACCGTCGCAGCGGACATGACGCTGGCGGGCCATGAAATCAGACTATTTGAATTTGAGGAGTTCCATGAAAATGTCGCTGAAATTTTCGAGCGAAGAGAAATAAGAATTGACGGCAAGTCCCGCAATGGCAACGCCAAACTTGCCCTTGCCACACACGATATCCGGGAAGCGATCGATCGTACGGACGCAATCCTGATAATTGTGCCTGCCCTTTATCATCGGAAATACGCGGAAATCCTGGCTCCATGTCTTCGTGACAGCCAGCATGTAGCGCTGGTTCCCGGGACTTTGGGCAGTCTGGAGTTTATCGCGCGAGTGCGTGAATCAGGCTGCCGGGCGGATATTACTGTATCGGAACTGGATACTCTGCCGTATGCGACAAGGATCACCGGGCCCGGTTCGGTGCACGTTTACCATGCCCTGCCGATGTTCGGAGCGGGTGTGTTCCCAGCCCGGCGAAGCTCGGAAGTTCTCTCCATTCTACAGGACTTATACCCCCGTATCACAGGCTTTCGGGATGTACTGGAAGCCGGTCTGTCCAACTGTAACCCGGTGATCCACCCGCTTGGAGTGCTGATGAACGCGGGACGTATCGAGTACTCCAGGGGGGAGTTTTGGTATTATGAGGAGGGAATTACGCCGGCCACGGCCCGCGCCATGGAAAAACTGGACCGGGAAAGGCTGGAGATTGGCCGGAGGCTGGGTCTGGATCTGCCGGGACAGGCCGAGGCTCTTCACGCTGTCGATTACGGGCCGAAAGGAGACCTCTGGGAGACGCTGAAAGGCAGTAAGGGCTTGACTCCGATAAAAGGTCCGACCTCCCTGAAAAACCGGTATCTGACCGAAGACGTCCCGATTGGCCTGGTCTGCTGGTCTCAACTGGGAGAAATGCTCGGAGTGCCCACACCGCTGATGCGCGCCACCGTCGAAATCGGCATGGCGATCTCCGGGGAGAATTACTGGGAAACAGGCCGTACCATCGAAAAGTGCGGTATTTCAAATATGAGTGCCGAAGAACTCTGCGGCTACGTTCAATCTGGCAAAAAGCTTTGAAAATTCATCCCCTCCTTTCATAAATTAAAGCAAGCCGGAAGAAGGATTGTCCCCGGTCGTACACTCTTCGTTTGAATTATAAGCATTTACCAGGCCATGGCTGCCAAGGATTCAAAAAAAACGGCTACACAGGCTACCCGGCAAGAAGAACCGGGTCCGGTCCACCGGATCCCGCCGGGACTGGCTGCCCGCAGCGCGCTTACCGAGGAAAAGCGGCCCGATCAGAAAGGCAGCTTCGGTTTCAGGGGTGGAGTGATCGCATTCGTCGACTGGGAAGGTAAGGTCTACGTCACCCCCGGCACCCGGCTCAAGCTCGAACTGCTCGAACAGGCCGGCTTCACCAAGCCCAAGCCGCCGAGCGAAGTGCCCAATTCGGACGGATCGGTCAAGAGCAAGCGCTGGCTGCGAAAGAACCTTCCCCCCAACGAGATACATCGCTCCGTGGAAGAAAACCAGCTCCCCAAGGTGGAGCCGAAAGTATACGCCGGCATAATCCAGGCGAACCTGGAGGGTCTGCGCGATCTGCCCCGGGAATTTCTCGACCGCTGCGTGCCAGTCAGGGAAAAGCTTTACTTTTACGTGGGTCTCTGCGCCAGCTACCGCGGCATCTTTTCCTTCACGGACTGGAGCACCGATACCTGGATTACGCCCTTCTCCGAAAGGAAACGGAGAATTCTCGAGGACCACGGCTACAGCTACGTCGAGTCGATGATCCGGGTTCCCTATTCGCTGGAGAGCGAGGAGAACCAGCTATGGCTGGTCAAGCACATTCCGCCGTCCGAATGGGAGCTGACGGAGAAGGAAATCGAGGAGGAGCGGGCCGAGGAGTCGATGAAGAAGGCCCAGGAGAGGATCAAGAAGCTGGGCCTGAAAGAGCTTCCGGAAGACTTGTTGATATGTTCGGCCAGAAGCGAGGAGGATTTTCCCGAGTACATCGGGATCACCGGGGCCCACAACGGTGTGCTCGCCTTCACCGACCCTCTCGGCCAGACCTTCGTCACCCCTGTCACCCGTGGCAAGGTGGATCAGCTCCGGTCGCTGGGTTACCAGTTCATGGGCTCCAGTATCAAGATTCCGCACTCGCTCAAGACCAGGGAGGACATCGAGTGGCTGCAGAGCCATATCGCCCGGGAGCATTGGGATACGGCTGCGGAAGTGGCCAGGGCCGAACAGCAGCATGAGACTCTGGAGCAGGCGGAAAAGCGCCAGCGGAGCCTGCATCTGGAAGACCTCCCCTCGACACTGCTCGAACACAGTATCAAGACCGACGCTCAGCAAAGCGGGTTCGTCGGCCAGTACTTCATCCGCGGTGAAATGCTCGGCTTCGTCGATCCGACCGGCGCAGTGTTCATCACCCCCCTGACCGGGAAAAAGATCTCCGCACTCAGGCAGGCCAACTACAAAGAGGCACATACCGGTTTCAGGATGCCCCACTCGGGCGGGACCCAGCAGGACCTGGATTATATCGTACGCCACCTTTCCCAGGAAGAGCTTGACCAGAGCCGTCTGGAGCGTGAAGAGGAAACCAGAACCGCAAAGGAACGGATCAGGGAAAAAGTTCTTAAAAAGGTCAAGCTCAAACCGGTCCCGGCCGACCTTTTATCCAGATGCGCGAAGACCGACCAGCTGGACGTGGGGCAAATCGGTGTCTGCTGTTCCCGCGGCGGCGTGACATGTTTCATCTACGAGGACGGTTATTACTACATAACTCCCACGGTTCCGTGGAAAGAGGAAACGCTGCGCAAGGCCGGCTACCACCAACCGGACCATCTCATCCGGGTCCCATACGGTTCCAATACCAGGGAGGACCAGCTCTGGCTCCAGGAGAACCTCCCCGCCGGGGAACTCGAGCGCAGCCGGGAAGAAAACCAGACGCTGGAAGAGAAAAAATCGTCCGCTGAACTTAAAAAGCGCCTCCAGCAAATCGGCATCGATGAAAAGCTGCCCGAGCCGATCGCGGCCCGCGCCGCGGTCACCGATATGGTGAATATGGAACAGGTCGGCCATTATATGACCCAGGGAAGCGTAATCACTTTCGTGGGGCCGGACGGCCGGGTGTGGGTCACGCCCGAAACCCCGGAGAAACTGGAGATGTTGAAGAGCGCCAATTACACGCACGCCACCAGACGCATTCCCGCGCCTCACGTGACTGATTTGCCGGAAGACCTGGCCTGGCTGGAGGTGAACCTGCCGGCCGGCGAGATCGAGCGCAGCCGCAAGGAACGGGAAAAGGTGGAGTCCGACAAGGAAGAACACCTGGCGCACGATATCGCTGACAGAAAGGGAATCAAGCCGCTGACTGAAGAGTTCACCGGGCGCTGCGCTCTCGCCGGCAAAGTCTCCTCCCAGCACGTTGGGGTCTATTTCCACCAGGGAGAGATGATGTTCCTGGTGGATTCCGGCCGGAACCTTTATATCACGCCGGTAACCCAGGCCAAGCACAAATATCTTATCGAAAAAGGCTACCATCAGCAGGAAAAGGTGCTGCCGGTTCCCTATGCCTCGGGCAGCGACAAGGACGCCGACTGGATACGGGATAATTTGCCCGAGGGTGAAATCGATCGCTCCGTCGGGGAAAACGAGCAGATCCAGAAGTCGCGGTTGGATGAAAAGACCGTCAAAAATATGGAAAAGTACCAGCTCGAGCCGGTGCCGGAGGCAATTCTGAAACGCTCAGCCGACAGCGGCAGTACTGAACCGGAGAACATCGGCCGGCTGGGAGTCTACCGTGGCGTGTTCGCCTTCGTCCTGCCGAGCGAGCGGGTGATGATTTCCTGGTATACCCCGCAGAAGCAGGAGGCGCTGGAGGAATGCGGTTACAAAATGGAGGGCCGTCTGCCGATCAAGGTCCCCTACGCCATGCCGGACTCGGCCCAGCGCAAGTGGCTGGTCGGACACTTGCCCAAGCCGGACCAGGAGGAAGAGATTTCGGTGGAAGAAAACGCCGAATGAGCCTCTACCGGCGGCAAGAGAGTGACAGACTCTTTATTAATCGGTAAAGATTTCATATATTGACTTGATTATGATTATCAAACTATTGCCGGAACGGTCGCAGGTGAGGCGTATTGCCGGGTTGGCTCTTTCGATTGCGCTGCTCGGCGCGGTGGCGGGTTGCAGTGTCATCCGGGACCTGCGCGACCGGATCCGGAGCCGCCGCGAACCGGCCGGCCAGGTGGTCCAGGCCCGTTCCGTACTCGATTCGGTCTGGCTCTCCGGCTCCCCGGTGGACACCGTCCGGCTTCAGCCCCTGCCGGCCGGGGCCGCCGCCGGGCCGGTGGAATTGCCGGAGCGCAGGCGTGCACCGGCGGCAATCGAGATCGCGGCGCCGGAAAAAGTGGCGGGCTACCGCGTGCAGCTCGCTTCCTCGCAGAGCCGCGAAGAACTCGCTGCGCTGCTGCGGAGGGTCGAGCGGGAGTTCGGCCTCACGCCGTACCTTGAGGGACAGGAGGGATTTTTCACCCTCAGAATCGGTGCTTTTCTCGACAGGCAGGATGCCGCCGCCGAACGTGAGCGCGCGGTGTCTTACGGCTACAAATACGCCTGGATCGTGCAGACCTACGTATCTCCGGGCGAAATCAAGCGGAAGGAGCAGTGATGCAGATAAAAGGCAAATTCTTCCATCTGGATGAAACCTGTCCCATCTTCAAGCACCTCAAGCCGGGTGAAGGCTGTTTTTTTAAAACTCTCTGCGATTCGATCTGCAAGCTCAAAGATGGAACCCAGGAATACAAGAAGATGAGGCAGGGTCTCGATTTCCGCGCCTTCCCGGACGCCTGGAAGAAAAAGGAGCTGGGCATTCTCACCGAGGTTGCCAAGTTGATCCGCAGCCTGGAGGAGAAGGGCAACTTCCTGGATGCGAAGAGGCTCAAAACCGCCTATGGTTTCGACGTGGCAAAACGCATGTCGACTCAACAGTCTTCCTGAACGATGCGCCAAGCGCTGCATTTCATTAAGCTTGAGCGGGGAGCCGTCGAATGCCGGCTCTGCCCTCACCATTGCCGGATTGCCCCCGGTAAACGGGGTATCTGCGGCGTCCGGGAGAACCGCGACGGCACGCTGGTCAGCCTGGTTTACGGCAAGCTGGCGGCCAGCCACGTCGACCCGGTCGAAAAAAAACCGCTGTTTCATTTCCTTCCCGGCACGCTGACCTATTCCGTGGCCACGGTCGGCTGCAACCTGGCCTGTCCCTTCTGCCAGAACCACGAACTGTCATTCGCGATGCGGAGCCACGCCGTACCTTACGGCTACGAGGCACCGGCTGAAAAAGTAGTCGCCGAGGCGGTGGCCTCCGGCTGCGAAAGCCTGACCTTCACCTATTCGGAGCCGACCATCTTCTTCGAGTACATGGTGGACATCGCCGCTCTCGCCCGTGAAAAGGGTCTGCTCACGGCCCTGGTGTCCAACGGCTTCATCGAGGCCGAACCCCGCAGGGAGCTGGCCGGCCTGATCGATGCGGCCAACATCGACCTCAAGGCGTTCAGTGAAACCACCTACCGCGACGTGCTCCAAGGAAAGCTCGGGCCCGTGCTCGAAACAATCTCCTCCCTGCTGGCGGACGGAGTCTGGACCGAAGTGACCACCCTGGTGGTGCCGGGGATGAACGATTCGGCCGAGGAACTGAAGAAAATCGCCTCCTTCCTCGCTTCGGTCTCTCCCGATCTGCCCTGGCACGTGAGCCGGTTTTTCCCGCGCAACCGCTGGACCGACGCCAGCCCGACACCGGAGAAATCCCTGCGGCGGGCGGTGGAAGCCGGGCGCCGGGCCGGACTGCACTTCGTCTACGCCGGCAATGTCCCGGGCGACCCCACCGAAAGCACCTTCTGCCCCGGGTGCGGCAAGAAAGTGATCGAGCGCGTCGGCTACGACATCAGCCAGATGAATCTGGGCCCGGCCGGCCGCTGCCCATCCTGCAACACCTTGGTGGCCGGGATTTTCGATTCGAGGGCCGACCGATGAGCCAGTTCCGGGTATGTGAAACGTTCGTCTCGATCGCCGGAGAATCGGGCTGGCAGGGGCTGGTCAGCACCTTCATCCGTTTCAGCGGCTGCGACGTCGACTGCCAATGGTGCGATACGGCCTACGCCCGCGCGGAAGAGGGAACGCCGGTGAGCCTGGAGGAGCTGATGTCGATCTGCCGTACTTACGGGGTGAGGCGGGTGGTGCTGACCGGCGGCGAGCCGCTCCTGCAGGAAGCCCTGCCCGATTTCTGCCGGGCGCTCCTGGAGGAAGGGTTTGACGTACAGGTGGAGACCAGCGGCACCCGCCTGGCCGACAAGCTCGACTCCCGGGTGATGAAAGTGATGGACATAAAGCCGCCGAGCGCCAAGGCGGAAAAGGGCTTCCACTGGGGCAACCTCGACCTGCTGAGCAAACGCGATGAAGTCAAGTTCCTGGTGGCCGACCGGAACGACTATGAATGGGCTCAGTCGATCATGCGCAAGTGCAAGCTGGAGAGCCGCTGCCGGGTGCTTTTCTCCGCGGTGGACGGAAGTCTCGAACCCTCACTCCTGGCCGACTGGATGGTCAAGGACGGTCTGACCGCGCGGCTGCAGATCCAGCTTCACAAGGTACTCTGGCCGGGAGAAACTCGCGGCCGCTAAGTAACTCATTATATATCAATAAGTTAGACAAATACTCCCGCCTGCCCGCCTTCGGACGGCATTATTGCCTGCTCAGGTCGCCCATTAAAAGAACGGAATGTCCCAGCAAATGGTAGCGGAATGGAACATTCTAACTAACGGGGTTTACGATGATAATAGAAACTTCTTGCTTTTTTAGCAAATTATTCCGATATATTACTTGCAACCCATTCTCATCGAAACAAGCGTTACCCGCCTTAGATCAGCGCTTCTCTTTGCCCGGAGGAGAAAAATGATTTACTCCAGGTTTGACTTTGATAAAACATTGCAAATGGCAGGCCGATTTATACACAATTTCAGGGGAAGACTTAATTATACGAAACTGTTAAAATTGATGTATTTGGCCGACCGAAGTTCGCTGGGAACTTGTGAAAGAACAATTTCTGGGGATAAATTTTTCTCTTTGCCCAAAGGCCCGATTTTAAGCAGTGTTTACGAATTAATTAAGGGGGAATTTCTGGAAGGGGAAAAACAAGAAGCATGGAATGAGCATATAAGCAAACAAAGATATGATCTTCTTCTTGTAAAGGACACCGGATTGGATGAATTGAGCGATTACGAGGTGGAACTTATCGACAAGCTGTCAGAGCAATTCATGCAATTCAATCTTGGAGAAATGATCCAATTCTGTCATGATAATCTCCCCGAATGGGAAGATCCCGGTACTTCTTGTGCTTTTATAAAGGAAGAAGCAATTCTATCTGCACTGGGAAAAAGCGAAAGTGAAATCGAAGCAATCAGAGAAGAGGTTGAATCAATTGAAAGTTTAAAAGAAGTCCTGGGCGAGTATTAATGTTTGCCCGTGGGGACACATTTTATGGGCCCGTAAATATTCGCAACAGAACACCCCACCTTTGGATCGTTCTGCATTGCGGCCCTACGCAAATATTGTGGGTAAATATCACAACTTACAGGAAAGGTAGAGATGAATCCTGTATTTTAATTCCGAGGGATCACTCCTTTGTTACCCAGACATCTATTGTTAACTATCGTGAAGCACATGATCCGCTAATAGAAGATGTTCAGGATGCACTTATTCGAGCGTCTCTGATAAGGCGTGAGCCTTGTAGTAAAGAAATGATTAAGAAAATTCTTATCGGGGCACAAACCACTCGATTTTTAAAAAGCAAATTCAAGCAACTTTGTACATAAGAATACGAAATTTAGACCTTCCTTTCTCACCGCACCGGAACGTTTCTGCTCGATTTTGAAGGTAATGCATGCAATGTATGGCACGAAGCCCCGATCGTGTAATGGAAAGCTCCGAACGAAGCCCGTAAATCGTTTCTGAGCGATTTTTCACGGCGAGGGGAAAGAGGCCGGTGTAAATCAGAAATGACCGTATTGAGGCTGGAATTCATTCCCCGGAGGGAGTGGAGGCTTGCCTGAGCCGCCCCAGCTCGATCATCAGCTCGGTGATATCCCCGGGCCGCAGGCCTGGGATGCGGGAAGCCTGGCCCAGCGTGGCGGGACGGTGACGGGCCAGGCGCTCGCGGCTTTCGGTGGAAAGCCCGGTGAACTTCGAATAGTCCACTCCGGCGGGGATCTTGACCTTTTCCGAACGGACTGCCTCCACCACCCGGGCCCGCTCGCGCTCCATGTAACCGGCGTACTTGACTTCCATCTCCACCTGGGCGACCACCTCCGCGCTCAGCCCCGCGAACTCTCCCCCCAGAAACTCGAAAAACTCCCCGATCTTCACTTCCGGACGCCGGAGGATTTTTTCCAGGGTCAGGCCGGAATCGGTACGGGCGCTGCCGATCCTGTCCAGGAACGAGTTGATCCGTTCGGGCCCGACCCGGACTTTGTGCAGCGTTTCGATCGACCTGGCGATCCGCTCCCTTTTTTCCTCCACTCGCTGAAACAGCTCGGTTGGGAGAAGGCCAGCTTGGTGGGCCAGGGGGCTGAGCCTGAGGTCGGCGTTGTCCTGGCGTAGGCTGAGACGAAATTCGGCGCGGGAGCTGAAAAGGCGGTAGGGTTCATCCACGCCGCCGGTGACGATGTCGTCGATCAGCACTCCCAGGTAACTGGCGCTACGCTCGAAAGTGACTTCCTCCTGGTCCCGGACGAAGCGGGCGGCGTTGAGCCCGGCGGCCAGGCCCTGGCCGGCCGCTTCCTCGTACCCCGAGGTGCCGTTGACCTGGCCGGCGAGGAAGAGTCCGGCCACGCGGCGCGACTGAAGCCCCAGGGTCAGCTCGCGCGGATCGTAGCAGTCGTATTCGATGGCGTAGCCCGGCTTGAGGATTTCGCAGCGGCCCAGACCCTCGACGCTCTGCACCAGCGCCACCTGGATTTCAAATGGCAGGCTGTTGGAAAGCCCGTTGAGGTACATTTCCCGGGTGTCGAGGCCCTCGGGTTCGAGGAACAGATGCTGGATGGTCCGGTCGGGGAACTTGACGAACTTGTCCTCGATGGACGGGCAGTAGCGCGGCCCGGTACCCTTGACGTAGCCGCCGTAGAGGCTGGAGCGGCCGAGGTTATCGAGGACGAGCCGGCGGGTGAGAAGGGTGGTGCGGGTCTGCCAGCAGCTTTTCTGCGGCAGGGGAGTACAGGGGTAAAAATAAGAAAAGCGGTAGTCTGTGCCTTCACCGGGTTGTTCGGCCAGCGCGGAATAGTCCACCGTGCGGCCGTCGATACGCGGCGGGGTGCCGGTCTTGAAACGGAGGACCGGCAGGCCCAGAGAACGCAAGCTATCGGCCAGGGCCACGCTGGCGGCATCTCCCGCCCGGCCGGCCGAAAGCTCCTTATCGCCCACCCGGATCAGGCCCGCCAGGAAGGTGCCGGCCGCCAGCACTACCGCCCGCACCGCAAAAGGTCCGCCGCGGTCCAGGTGCACGGCGCGTACCCTTCCAGCATGGACTTCGATCCCGAGGGCATTGGCGCGGTGGACGGTGACGTTCGGCAAACCCTCGACCAGGGAGCGCATCGCCTGGACGTAGAGCCTGCGGTCGGACTGGGAGCGGGGGGAACGGACTGCCGGGCCCTTGCTGGTATTGAGCAGGCGGAACTGGATCGAGGCGGAGTCGGTGGCGCGCGCCATCAGCCCGCCCAGGGCGTCGATTTCGCGGACAAGCTGGCCTTTGGCCACTCCGCCGATGGCGGGGTTACAGGACATCTGGCCGATAGTCTCTGGCCGGCTGGTGATGAGCACGACTTTTTCACCCAGCTCGGCAGCCGCCCGGGCCGCCTCGCAGCCGGCATGACCGGCCCCGATCACAGCCACTGTAAACTTGTCTTCGGTCATGTTTCACGTGAAACAATTCGAGTGCATCGGCGCCGGAGGCTCCCCGGTGTTTCACGTGAAACACCAGGTGCGGCCGGTGGCGCTATTTGCCGATACAGAACCGGCTGAATATGCTGTCCAGCACGTCCGAACTGGTGATGGCGCCGGTTATTTCGCCGAGCCGGTCGCAGGCCGAACCGACTTCGGCCGAGATAAATTCCGGCAGGCTTTCCCGGCCGGCCCGCTCCAGGCAGGCCAGGGCTTCTTCCAGCAGCCCTTTCTGGCGCAAGCTGGTAAGCCGAGGTCCCGGCGCGGGGCGATCCGCATCCTCCCCCCCGGCCAGCACCGTCCGGACGATCTTTTCCCGCAGCTTCCCGAAACCCAGGCCGGTCCGGGCCGAAAGGGCCAGATAGCCTTCCGGAAGCTTGTCTTCCGTGCCCAGCAAGTCGACTTTGTTGACCGCCCGGATGACTTGCTTGTGACTGAAACGGTCGAGGAACTCCCGTTCGGCCTTGGCGAAATCCGCCCCCGCCTCGTGGACGAACACCACCAGGTCGGCCTGGTCGATGAAGCGCCGGCTGTACTCCACCCCCATTTTTTCCACCCGGCCCGCTTTCTTGCGCAGGCCGGCGGTGTCCACCAGCCGCACCAGCACCCCGTCCAGCATGGTTTCGGTCTCCACGGCGTCGCGGGTGGTCCCGGCCGTGGCGGCGACTATGGAGCGCTGCCGGCCCAGGAGCCGGTTGAAGATCGACGATTTACCCACGTTGGGCGCTCCGGCGATGACGGTCAGCAGGCCGCGGCCGAGGATCAGGCTCTGTTCGGCGCCCTCGAGCAGCTTGCGGACCAGGCCGGCCGCCTCCTCTATCCGGCTCCCGGTCCGCTCGCCACGGCCCTCGGCCTCTTCCTCATCCGGGAAGTCGATGGAATATTCGATTTCGGCTTTCAGCTCCAGGAGAGTGACCCTGAGGCGGGTGACAGCTTCGCCGAGATCGCCGCGGAGCGCGCTGAGGGCGATTCTGCGGCCGGAATCGCTGCGGGCGTGGACGAGGCCGTCCACCGCTTCCGCCTGGGCCAGGTCGAGCCGGCCGTTGAGGAAGGCCCGGCGGGTGAATTCCCCGGCCCGGGCGGTTCTGGCTCCAGCCGCTGCCGCGGCCTCGCAGACCGCCGCCGGCACGGCCAGGCCGCCGTGGCACTGCAGCTCCACCACGTCCTCGCCGGTAAAGCTCTCCGGCTCCCGGTACTTGACCACCAGGGCCCGGTCGATCTGGTCGCCGGTGAGCGGGTGGACGATGGCGAACAGGGAGTTTCTGCGCGGTTCGAGCTTGTCGAACCTTCCGGCCGCAGTCACCATCCGGCGTACTATGGCCCAGGAATCGGGCCCGCTGATCCTGACGATCGCCACGGCTCCGATCCCGGCCGGAGTGGAAACCGCGGCAATAGTGTCCATTTTTCCGGCCGGTCCAGCACTCTCGCCCCGTCCCGTCCCTTTCGCCCTTAGATCCTCATTTTCTCGCAATTTTCATCATCCATAGGTTGCACGTCCAGCACGCGGCCGCCGCCCTCCGGCGTCATCACCTCGACTTTGACTCGCTCCAGGTGCTTGCCGTCGCAGTAGCGGGCGGTGATTCTGGCCGCGGCCTCGATTTCGCGGTCATCGGGGGAGCCTTCGAGCAGGGTGAGGGGGCCGACGATTTCCGTGCAGTTGAGGCTGATCCTGCCGCCGATGGAGCTTTTCAGGAACAGGTTTTCGGCTTCGTTGCGGCCTACTATCACCTTGGCTTTCGGGCTTACCCGGAAATGCCGGCCCACCTTGAGCAGCAGCACCTGGTCGGTCGAGAGGGTCTTTTTGCCCGAATGCTCGAACAGGTCCTGCATGCGGCGGGCATAGTTATGGTCGGTGAGGAAGCAGCAGCCGCCGGCGGGCTGGGGGTAGTCGGCCAGACCGATCTCTTGCGCCAGGGCCATCTGCGGCTTGCGGCTGCGGCCTTTGAAGTCGTAGAGTTTCCCGCGGTCGATCCAGCCTTCGGTTTCCGCCAGGGTGGGCTCCAGCAGCCTGGCCGACAGCGGCCTCAGGATCAGGCCCCGGCAGCCGCTCTGGGTTTCGATCAGGCGCAGGGTGTTCCGCATCTGGCTCATCGGCCGCTGGCCCACCACTTCGCCGGTGATGATGAACCTGGCCCCGGTCCGGGTCATGAACTCCCGGGTTTTTTTCTGCATGAAAATCCGGCAGTCGATGCAGGGGTTGATGGCCGAGCCGTAGCCGTAGCGGGGCGCGGTAAGGATCTGCATGTATTCGCTGGAGATGTCGATTATCTCCACCGGGATCCGCCAGCGGGCCCCGGCCTGGAGCGCCTCGTTGCGCACGGCTTTGGGGTCGATATCGGCGCCCAGGCCCACCATTTTCCGGCGGTGGTCGGTAAGGCAGAAGCCGGTGTTGTAGTTGACCCCGATCACCTCTATCCCCTGGTCGGCGACTATCTTGACCGCGAGCGAGCTGTCCAGGCCTCCGGAGAGCATCGCCACGGCTTTTATCTTCTCATTGCCTGCCATCTATCTCGAACTCCTTCCTCAAGCCTTCCACCAGCACGAACCTGCCGAGCGTCACGACCTCGACTCCCGGCGGGAAGCTCCTGACGAAAAGCGGGTTTTCGCACATTCCACCCGACAGGTAGAATTTCCGCGGCCCCCCGATGAAACGAAAGGCATTGGTCGCCAGGCCGCGGGTAAAGCCGGCGAGAGCTTCCTCGGGACTGCCGCCTTCGGCTATTTTTTCGAACAACTGCTCCATGCCCAGCACGCCGCAGGTGATCCCCATCACGTTATTCGACGGTTCGACTGCGGCCGGGTCGATGGCAAAGTAATCGGTGATCAGCTCCAGGGTAAAGCCGGTCATCGCCCCGCACTTGGCCGACCAGTTCATTTCCGCCAGCCGGCCGCCGGCAAAGCGCACGTACTTGACGTCCCGGGAGCCGACGTCGAGCACCGTGTATTCAGCGTCCCGCACCAGCTCCAACGCGCCGTTGCCCAGGGCGATCAGCTCGTTCACCGAACGCCTGGCCCGGCCGGTGACGTTGTGCCCCGTGGCCAGCTCGGCGGCGAATCCGTGCAGGTCTTTGGTTTTGACAATCGATTTCCGCCCGGAGTCGCTGTCGAAAATCTTGGTCCAGGACGTGCCGAAATCCGCTATCAGCGCCAAAGTGGTTCTCCTGCTGTGTTCCATGACGGCCAAATAACGGGCAGGGAACAATTTATAGATATGGGAATAATTTGTAAAATTTTTCTTTTTTCCAGTGCCGTACCTGGCATGCCGCTTGCACGTTCAATAAATAGGTCTGACTATTTGCCAGGGCGCCTTTTTGGTGTATCTTATAAAAAGAGGCGCACAGATTCCACACTTCCGAAACCAGTGCCGGCACATCGAACGCCATGACATACCGGAGAAAATCTCTTTTTCTGTACGTACTGCTCTGTCTGTTGCTCGCGGCGGCGCCGTTGCGTCCTGCCGAGGATGAGGCGGAAGACAACGACAGCTATTTTACCATCCAGATGGGCAGTACGCTCTGGGAAACCCTGATCGACAACGGGGTCAACCCCACCACCTGGAGGGATGTATTCGAGTTCAACCGCGATAATAACCCGGCGTTCAGGCGGATTGTCAACGCCAACCGGATTCCGCGGGGCACGATGATATACATTCCGCTCGAAAGCGGCCCGAAACCCCAGGCGGCCCAGCCTTCCGCAGCTCCGTCCCGGACGACCGCAGTCGATACGGTCCGGCTGCTGGACAACGTCCCTTTCCTCAAAATCACCTCCGGCAGCCGGGTGCAAATCAACGACGTAATCCGGCAGTACTGCATCCCGGCCAGGATCACCGGCGCGCGGGAACGCGCCAACCTGCTGCGGAGCCTGCGCGCTGACATTCGCGACCTCTATCGCCTGGCCGGCCTGGAGTTCGGCAACCGGGACAGGACTTCTTACATACCAGTCCACTATACCGCAGACCAGTATACCGCCTTGGAAAAGAGGCTCTCCGCCCTCTACGGCTCGCCGGATAATTTCATCCGCCGGGACAGCCTGCTCGCCGGCTCGCCGACCGATATCCTTCACGTGGCCCGCCGTGGCGAAAGTTACCGGTCCCTGGCCGAAACTTACCTCGGCTCCACCGCCCGCTTCCCCGATACCTACGTGCTGAAAAAGTCCCGGCCGGACCATCTCCGCTACATGGCGCAGCAGATTCGCCACTACAATCTCAACCAGGAGCTGCTGCCGGGCAAGACGTACCTGGTCCCGGGCTACCTGGCCGATGTCAGCTATTACGAGTTCAATCCGCCGGTGCACCTCAGCCGGCGCACCAAGGAATTTCTCTATTACGACAACAGCTTGAAAATATCCCTGGAAAACCACATCACCCGCAGCAAGACTTACTGGAAAAGACGCCAGCAGTACCTTCCGCCGCTGGGGCGCGAGCTGGCCGACGGCAGCCCGGCCTATCCGGACATGATCGTCTGGCACCGCACCGGCCTGGAGCCGGAAATTGAAAAAGTGCTGCGGGAAAAGGGCCGCACCCAGTTCAGCCTGCGCTACATTTTCCGCATGGCCGTCACGAATTATTACATCGACGAGCGGGGCAACTGCTTCCTGATAGTCGATCCGGACAAGAATCCGCGCGATCATGCCGGCAGCCCGGCAGCCTTCCGCTGTTTCTGGAACGGGGAAGGCCGGGTCTCCGACGTCTCGGTGGGGATCGAGATCGAGGCCGGTTTCCAGAGCGTACTGACCCAGGCGCAGCTGGAGACCGCCCGCAAGCTGCAGCAGATGATACGCAGCCTGTACGTCATCCCAGCCGATCGTGTCCTCGACCACCGCAAGGTGGCCAGCCGCCGCGGCCCCGGGCTCAGGCTGCTGCGCGGCCGCAAGGCGGACGGCCTCACTCCCGGCGACCGGATCGCTATCGGCATTCCAGTGGTCCTGGACCCGGACGTCCTGCGGGGGGTCGCCGATCCCAACCTCAACGAAATCCAGCAGCGCCGCGCCGACAGCAACGATTACTGGTACCTGACGGATGTCGATCCAGACCTGGAAGAATCCGCGCGGGCGGCGGGCTGGCATCAGGACGACGGCCGCTGGTACAGCCCGGCCGATTCCGGCGGCGACCTGCCTGTAGTCCAACCCTCCTCGGACTGACCTATCGGCTGGACCACCTCGATCTTGTATTTCTTCCGAACTTAAAAGCGTATTGAATTAATCCCGCCCCAATAAGAGGAACATAAATTGTAGAGGCGACGCATGCGTCGCCTCTACGTAACACATTACGCTTTATATAATTACATAAATCCTTACCGCAATGCCGCTTTATTGATTTTCAATTTTTTCGATAACGGGAGGTTTCTTCAAAACGCTTTTAGGCCTTCTATCACACTTATCGCCCGAGAGGCCGAAACATATTTCGCCCTTGCTGCGACACCACGCCTGAGAGAGCTTGCCCATTTATGACTGACTACACTTCGTATAATCCTTCTATCATCTTGAATATTAAGGAATTATATCATTAAGACCGCCTCGTTACAGAATAGCTTCAGGGGAGAGTCGGGCTTTTCAACCGAAAACGGTAGCCGTTCGGGGAAAATTATGAATGCGCCCAGCAAAAGGTGAACGGGGATTTATAAAGCGCCATAATATTAATGAGTATCATTATCAATCAACAATAAGGACATTTTGATTGTACTTCTCGGCCGAGTTTGTTAACATTTTTCTCAAATAAGCGTTTTTACAAGAACATAGATGCATTGTTCATTCAACTCTATCGTTTTCCGGCTGCCTGGCGCCGACAATCCGTGCACTCCCCGCGCTCATGGCCGAGCGCCGGGGATATCCGTCCTTGAAACCGAATGGGAATTAAAGTCCTTTAATCCAGGAGGAAGGTATGGCAAAGGTCAAGAAGGGGAGTAAAACCGCACACAACCTGCTGGCCTCTTTCGCCGGGGAATCCCAGGCGCGTAACCGTTACACCATGTACGCCTCCGTGGCCCGGGAGGAGGGTTTCAAGCAGATCGAGGCGCTCTTCCTCGAAACCGCCGAACACGAAAGGGTGCACGCCAAGCGGTTCTTCCGCTTTCTCCCCGGCGGGATGGCTGAAATAAAAGCCTGCTACCCCACCGATATCGGCACTACGGCAGATAATCTGCGGTCAGCCGCCGCCGGCGAGCACGAAGAGCACGTCATGCTCTACCCCACCGCCGCCGATGTCGCCCAAAAGGAAGGGTACCCGGAGGTGGCCAAGCAGTTCCGCGAAGTGGCCAAGGTGGAGGCCGAACACGAAAAGCGCTACCTCAAGCTGCTGTATAACGTGGAAAAAGGCCTCGTCTTCAAGCGCAAGGGCAAGGTCTTCTGGAAATGCCGGGAATGCGGCCGTATCGTGGAGGCCACCAAGGCGCCGCTGCGCTGTCCCGCCTGCGACCATCCGCAGAGCTATTTCGAGCTGTTCGTCGAAGCCTACTGAGCAGACTATTATATTGGCGAATGATCCCGGCAGCCCGGCAAGCTGCCGGGATTTTATTTTCCCGGCAGTTCTGCGGTCTGCCCGTGAGATTTGATTTTCCGTCCTTTTACCGCTAAAATAGCTCTGTATGCGTCGAACGGACAATCCACCGAGCAGCCTATCATGGACAAATTCGCCCGGATCAGAGAGTTTTTCCCGGTCACGAAGGAAAAGGTTTATCTGAACAATGCCGCAGTTTCTCCGGTACCGCCCTTTATCGGCCGGGAAGCGGGATTGATTTACGAGGGCTACGCCCTGGCCGGGGGCGACCGGGAGGGCGAATGGCTGAAGCGGGTGGAAGAGGTCCGCGGCAGGGTGGCGCAGCTTGTGGGAGCGGACAGCCGTGAAATCTGTTTCGTCAAGAATACGACAGAGGGCATGGTGCTGGCCGCCCGGGGTATCCGCTGGCGGGAGGGCGATAATGTGGTAAGCCTGCGGGGCGAGTTCCCGGCGGTGACCGTGCCGCTGAACCTGCTCGCGGGCCGGGGCGTCGAGCTCCGGCTGGTGGGCCCCGAGCCGGACAACAGTTTCGACGTCCAGCGGGTGGCCGAGGCAATGGATGGTTCAACACGGATGGTCATGGTCAGTTTCGTCGAATTCCACACCGGCGCCCGCAACGACCTGGCTGCTCTGGGCGAGGTCTGCCGGGAGCGGGAGGTGTTTTTAGCAGTGGACGGAGTCCAGGGGGTGGGCGCTCTCAAGACTGCGGTGCACGACTGGAAGGTAGACCTTTTGAGCGCGGGCGGGCACAAGTGGCTCCTGGCCGGCGAAGGCGTGGGCTTCTGCTACGTTCGCCGCGAGTGCCTCGACCGGCTCGACCCGGTCACCGCCGGCTGGCTGAGCGTGGAGGACCCGGTCGAGTTCCTGCGGCTGGACCTCGAGGAAGCTCCGTTCGACAAGCCCCTGCGCGCCGATGCGAAGCGTTACGAGGGCGGCACGCTGAATATCGCCGGCATCCACTGCCTGGGCCGTAGCGTGGAGACCATGCTCGAACTGGGTGTGAACGACATCGAAACCAGGATCCTCACGCTGAGCGCCAGACTGGTGGAAGGCCTGCGGGCCAAAAGCTACCGGGTACTGAGTCCCCAGGGCCGGGGCCACAGAAGCGGGATCACCAGTTTCCGCCCGGAGCGGGAGGATGCACGGAAGCTCCTGGTCGACCTGCGCCGGAGGGGTTTCAGCCTGGGCTTCCCCTGCGGGTCGCTGCGCGCCTCGCCCCATTATTACAACAACGAAGAGGATATCGACCGGCTGCTGGAAGCCTTACCGTAACTACTTGATGGTGAAAAAGATGCAGCAAAGTAAACTTTTTATCCTCGCGGCGGTTCTCTGCCTGCCGTCCTTATCTTCCGCCCAGGTGGATACCCTGGCCGGTCCCTGGCCGGTGGGCCTGGCCGACCTGCTGGTGGACTACCTGCCGGCCAATGAGACGAGCGGCGGGCCGGTGGTGAAGACTTTAATCACTACGCCGGAGGGCTGGTGGCGCAAACGGCCCTCGGTGGAGCGCCGGGCCCGCACGCTCCTGGGGGAG
>JAZDIG010000516.1:0-2920 GCA_043805105.1 Candidatus Glassiibacteriota bacterium
GCGAGCCGGGGATAGGTGCCGGCGTCGCGGTCCAGGCTGGGCACCGCCTCCTCCATCCGGATCCCGACTTCCAGGCCGTCGCGGAGCAGGTCGAGGGCGAGGCTCGATTTCTTTTCAGCCTTCAATTCGATTATCCGGTCGACGTACTCCCGCTTGCGGCGCAGCTTGTTCCGGCGGGACACCAGGTCCAGCTTTTCCAGGCGGTCGTCGTAGCGGTGGACCCCGGCCATAGTCGCTTCCACCGGGTTTTCGCTCCAGAGAAACTCGAGGATTTCGTCGACCAGGTCGCCGGACTGTTTCGACATGCGAACTCCGTTAGTGAATTATCCTGCACCGGACTCCGGGTTCAGATGTATTCCACGGTAAATCGCACCACTGCCTTTCCACCGGCCGGGACCTGCGGACTGAACCGTGCGCGGTTGGCATCGAGCTTTTCGAAGCGGTGCGTGCTGTCGGTGATTTTCCAGTCGCCGGGCAGGGCTTCGTCCATCTGGACGGTCACCGCCTGAGCGCTCCGGTTGGTCAGCTCCACCTCGAGCGTGGTCCGCTGCAGACGGTCTGAAAGCCTCTGGTAGTCCACCTGCCTGCGCCGGCCCAGCACGTCGAAAGCGGCACCGGCCCGCACCGTGACTTTTTCAGCCTGCGGCGTATGGCCGATCCGGTCCTCGCCCAGGAACAGGCCCGGCCGGGAGCTGCGATCGTAGACCCGCACCGTGCCGGCCGGCAGGGGCAGGCCCGGCGAGTTGGCGCCCGCGTTTTCCCATTCGAGCAGCACCGCAACCGGCCTCGGCCGTTCGTCGGTCTGGGGCGTCCTGAAATACAGGTTCTGGCCGCCTTCCAGCCGGTAGATTTTCTCCAGCTTTATCTCTTTGCGGCCGAACAGTTCGACCTGCTTCAATTGATTGCGATTCAGGTCGACCGGGCGGCCGAGATCGTAGCGGTAGTACTCGAAGCTCTTCTGGACTTCCATCCCGCCGATGTCTGCCTTGGCGGCCAGCATCGAGGTTTCCATCTGGATCCCGCGAGGCAGCGGCTGGGCGGGAGTTGTGCTGTGGACGTCCCCGGCGACCAGCACGAGTTTTGCCCCCTGGTAATCGGCCCCGCTGTTGTTGTGTACGGTCACCCAGGCCGACAGTCCGGCCCGGCCCCCGGTTTCCAGCTCCAGCAGGTAGTCGCATTCCCAGCCGAAACCACGCGCCACGTAGGACACCTCGAGGCTGCCGCTGCCGCCGGAGGGGGAATTCACGAGCCAGCTCAGTTTCGGCTCGAGCACCAGGCCGGCCGGCACCGCGGGCAGGATGAGTGTCCCTTCCGGGTCGATCGCCACCCCGTCATCGAACTGCACGATCACGCCGCCCTCCAGGCTCAACAGCCTGCCGCTCAGCCGCTCCAGGGTCTGGGTGCGCTTGTCGAGCCGTTCGAGGGCGATTTGGCGGCCGATGTAGCTTTCGAGCAAGCTGCGGCGGCTGAGAACGTCGTAATCGTAATGCTGCTCCACCACTTCGAGCCCGCCGCCGGAGCGCACGCTTACCGAGGCGGGGAGGATGGTCCGGCCCACGCCGGCGAACTCCAGCTCGAAAGCCCCCTCGCGGCGGCTGAAGCTGCGGGTCTCGCTAATGAAGGCCAGGTCGTTGTTGTAGAGGACCAGGCTGATCCCGCTGCGGTCGGCGGGCCCGCATTCGACCCGCGGAATCTCCGCCGCCTGGGAATAGACTGCCAATACAAGATAACACTGGAACGCAAATACGCTTATAACTTGCCGGATATTTATTTTCACTCACTGCTCCCGATTTTTTTCGTGCACCGGGACGCCCGGCGAGCGCGAGGGGCGGACAGTGCGAAAAACCGTGACGGGGGAATCCAATTAAAGGTATTTCGCGGCCTATGCGGTTGTCAACCGGTAAGCGCGCCGGGCTTCCACCGCTGCGGTCAGCCTGGCATCTGGGGCACGAAATGATCGACGTAGACCTTGGTGAAGTAGCGGTCGGTCATGGTCGCCAGGTAATCCCGCACTTTCTCCGGCGCTCCGGTGGAGTCCAGGTAGGCGGCCGAACGGTTTTTCAGGAAGTGCTGGTAAATAATCGAGCCGGAGTTGCCGTCCCGCAGTTGGGCCAGGAAGAGGTCGAACAGCTTGCGGAAGGCGTTCTCGATCCGCCGTTTTTCTTTCCTGATCTCCGGGTGGGAATAGATTTTTTCGTAATTGAATTCGCGCAGCCGCCGGAAGGCCCGGCCCACCTCGGCGCTCAGCCGGATCTCATCCGTGTCCAGGCTCGAATCGGCGATGTCGGAAACGAGGGAGTTGATGATTTCGCTGTTGGTGTCTCCCAGCACCGCCGACACCTCGCCGGGAAGCGAATCCTTTTCGAGGATGCCCAGCCGATGCGCATCCTCGATATCCTGGCCCACGTAGGCCACGGTGTCGCACATGCGTACCACGCAGCCTTCCAGGGTGGCCGGTAGCCAGTCCGGCCGCTCGTTTTCGGCCGCGCAGAGGGCGAAGTAGCGTTCGAGGTCCTCCTCGGAGCGGCCGCGGCTGGGCGCCAGGCGGTCGAGGCTGCTTTCGCCGTCGTGGAAGAGCATACCGTCGCGCACCTGGAAAGTGAGGTTCATCCCGCGGTTACTGTTGGCGATCCGGTCGACGTAGCGAATGCCGTGGATGTTGTGCTGGAAGTGGCCGATTCCGTGCTCGTGGCAGAGCCGGTCGAGGAACACCTCGCCGTCGTGGCCGAAAGGCGGGTGGCCGAGGTCGTGGCCCAGGGCGATGGCTTCGATCAGGTCGAGGTTGAGCCGGAGCAGGCGGCCGATGGTGCGGCTGATCTGGGAAACCTGGATCGTGTGGATCGCCCGGTTGGTGATGTGTTCGTCGAACTGCGAGGCGAAGTACACCACCTGGGTCTTGCCCACGTAGCGGCGGAAGCCG
>JAZDIG010000517.1:0-2024 GCA_043805105.1 Candidatus Glassiibacteriota bacterium
AATCTGCACCCGCTCCACCAGCCGCCCGGACTCCACCGCTCCGGCCGGCCTTTATCCCTACTGGGACGCCGAGGTGTTCCGCACGAGCGAGCCGGTATTAGTCAAGCGCTACCGGCTGGAGATTCCGGAAAACTTCCCCGACCCGCGGATCGCTGTCGGCAACGGCCTGGTGACTCATCGGCTGGAACCGGCCTCCGGCCTGAAAGCCTGGGAGTGGGAGGTGCGTGATGAGCCGATGATCCAGAGTATCGGCTACATGCCGCCGAGCATGACTTTCAGTCCTTTCCTGGTGTTCAGCAACGTCTCGAGCTGGGAGCTGGCCGGCCGCTGGCTGGCCGAACAGTACTACCCGGCCGCCGAACCGGACGAGAAGGTGAGCCGCAAGGCGGCCGAACTGCTCACCGGCTGCCGGACCCGGGCCGATAGTGTAAGAGCGCTGGCCCTGTTCGTCACGATCCAGGTGCGCAACATCAGCCTGCCGCTGGGAGTGGCGGGCTACGAGCCAACCGCCTCCGGCGAAATACTGAACAACATGTACGGCCACGACCTGGACAAGGCGGTACTGCTCAGCTCCCTGTTGACCGCCGCCGGAATTGAAAACTACCCAGCTTTCGGTTCCGCCAGCCAGGTGGACCTGCTGCAGCTCGATGTACCGTCCCTGGCGCAATTTAGCCGAGTGTCGGTGTTCGTGCCGGGCAGTTTCACCGATTCGACGCTGACCAATCCGCTTTACGGCGAAGCCCGGACCAGCGGACTGTGGCTGTTCCCCATTGCCCAGTACAACCGCTACGGGTATTCGGGCCGGGGCCAGGGGAACCGCGCGCTGGTGGTGCTGCCTTCCGGCGGGACGATCTACCGGACGCAGGTCTTTCCCCCCGAAAAGAACCTCTCGCTCACTCACGCCAGTCTGGTGCTGGCCGCTGACGGCCGCTTGAGCGGCAGCTTCCGGACGCTCACCGACGGGACGTTCGACTTCGAGGTGCGGGCCGGCCTCAAAGACCTCACTCCCCGCGAACGCCAGCAGAGTTTTCTGGAGGCGGCGAATGACGTGGGGGAGGGGACCCGGCTCGGCTCGTACGACCTGAGCGACCTGGAGGACCTCACCGTTCCGGCCGCGGCGACTCTCGAATTCGACGCGCCCGAGCTGGGAGTGGTCCAGGGCGAGATGATGATCCTGAGGCTTCCGGCCGCGCCTTTCGGCTTCGCCCAGATGCCTTACTTCCCGGAAATGGAAACCCGGGAGTACGATTTCGTGGGCAGCGGGCCGTTCCTCCTGGCCAGCGAGCTCGAGATCGCGCTGCCCGAGGGCTGGAAGGTGGCTTACAGGCCGGAGACCGAACAGCGGGAAAGCCCGTACGGCAAGTGGCTGATCTCCTGCGGCGAAAACGCGGGCCGGCTCACCTACACCCGCCGCCTCTCGATTTCAGCCAATGTGGTGGATACCCGGCATTACTCCGACTTCAAGGCTTTTTGCGAGGATTTCACCCTCCCCAGGCATTCCATACTGCTGTTGGAGAAAAGCCCCCCCAAGGCGCGACCGTAAATTAGCGGAATGCCGTTTTCCGCCATTTTGCGGGGCAAGCTGAAGGTTGTCAAATCAAGTGAAAATAGTTATATTTCGTTTTTAAAATTTTCAGGCGGAAAGTAACTCGGAAGGGACGCATATGACCGTAGGGCAATACGGAAAATCGGCTTCGAAATTTCGCATACTGGCCGCCTTTTACGTCGCAATCGGCGTACTGGCGGCCTGTTCGCCGCCCTCCCCCCGCACCGGCATGGAACTGGCCCGCCTGCGTGAGGTCGAAGAGAAGCGGCGCGAGCGGGACGTGTTCGTGATCGAGACCGACCTGGGCAAAATCGTGATCCTGCCCTTGGAGGAAGTGGCGAAAAATACCGCGCGCGAGATCAAGAACCTGATAAACCGCGGGTTCTACGACGGCCTTGCTTTCCATTATGTGGAAAAAGACCGTATGATCCAGGGCGGCGATATCAACAGCCGCGACGACGACCCCACCAACGACGGC
>JAZDIG010000518.1:0-2361 GCA_043805105.1 Candidatus Glassiibacteriota bacterium
CCACCGTGAATGTTTTCCGGTGGGGCCGGGCTGGTTCGAAAGAATCCTGACTCTGGCCGGCAGGAAATACATTTACGATTTCGACGATGCGATCTACCTGCCGAACGTGGCCCGGCCCAACCGGCTGTTCGGCCGGCTGAAATGTCCGGGCAAGGTAGCCTCGATCGTGCGCCGCAGCCACCTGACTATCGCCGGCAACCGCTACCTGGCCGAATTCGCCCGTAACGCCGGAGCCGGCCGCGTGGTCGTGCTGCCCACGGTCGTGGACACCGACCGCTTCAGGCCGCCGGAAAAAGAGAGTACTGCCGGCAAACTGGTAATCGGCTGGATAGGCAGCCCCACCACGATCGAGTTTCTCGAAAGGTTCCGCGAAGTTTTCGACCGGGTCGCTGAAAGGACCGGGGCCGCGGTGACCTTCCGGGTGGTGGGCGGACAACTGGCCCGGCCATTGCCGGCCAGCGTGGAATGCGTGCCCTGGAAGCTGGAGACCGAAGTGGAGGAGCTGCACCGTTTCGACGTGGGGATAATGCCGATGCCGGACAACGAGTGGACCCGCGGCAAATGCGCGTTCAAGGCCATCGAGTACATGGCCGTGGGGATCCCGGCGGTCTGCAGCCCGGTGGGGATCAATGCCGAGCTGATCGAGGATGGAGTGAACGGCTTCCTGGCCGACGATAGCGGGGCCTGGACGGAAATTCTCGTCCGCCTGGCCGAAGACCCCGGGCTGCGGGCACGGATCGGTCTGGCCGGCAGAAAGACCGTGGAAGAGCGTTACAGCCTCCGGGTGGCTCTGCCGCAGCTCACAGCGGCGATCCTGGAAGCTCTGGACTGATTCTTGCAAAATCGTCAGGCGCGGACCTGTTGAGCGGGCCGCGGTTACCGAAATAAGATTTTCCTGGAGACTAAAGTGAAGTTCATCGATGACAAAGGCAGGATTTTCGGACTGATAAACCTGCTCGACCTGCTGGTGCTGGCGGTCCTGGCCGTTATGCTCTACCTGGGCATCTCGACGTTTATTGCCTTGAAACAGCCGCCGCTGGCGGCCCTCGGCATCACTCCCAGCCAGATCGAGGCCGGCAAGCCGGCGCCGGCCGTAATCCAGCTCGACAACAAAAGAATCATTCAGGGCGCCGAGCTATTGCTGATCCCGGAGAGCTTTTCAGGGTCGACGACGATCCTCGCCGGCCAGATCACGCCGGGTGAGCTCAAAAATATTGATTTCACGATCCCCGGGGACCTTCAGCCCGGCCGGTACCGGCTCGAACTGCAAGCTCTGGTCATGGACGTGCTGCGCCGCAAATCGACCAGCCGGGTATCTGTACCCGGACCGTTCCTTGTCACTCCGCCCCCACAGCCGGTCCAGGCGGACACTGTGAGGAAAATTACATTCGATAACAAGTGCCTCTGGAAGCTGACATTGCCGGCAGTCCTGCTGGATGGCGGAAAAACCGGAATCGATTCGGTCCCGCCCGGCATTCTCACCGACAACACCGGCTTAGTCAAGTTCTCCGTGACCGCTCAGCCCGAGGACAAAAATCTCTCCCGGAGCGGCCTGCCCGCCGTGCTGCGGAAAAGGGCCGTCCGGACGGTGAACCTCGAAACCACTGACCAGTACGACCGGATTCAGCGGTTGGTGTCTGTCAGGGACGGTTCACTTTTGCTATTCGGCCAGGATCGGGCCTGGGAGTTTTATCTTCCCGGCCGGGCCGGCCTGGATCTCGATCTGGTAATCTACATCGACAACCTCGCCCAGGCGGCCGGTCTGGTTCAGGGAGCGAAATCCCGGTCTTCGCAAGCAGGGACCGCGGCTGAAATCACCTATTCTTTCGGCGCGGTGGAGAATCCCTGGTTCAATCCCAGCCAGGCGGCCTATTCCTCCGACTCACCCCGGCCGTTCTCCGTAAACCGGGTCCGGCTCGATTGCGAAATCCGTGGCGGCGGTCTTTACTTCCGCGGGCAGCCGGTGGATCCCGACCATCTGCTCAGTCTCGAATTGAACGGGAAAACTTACACCGCCGGGGTGCTGAATAAAAGCCAGGCGAGCCTGTCCCTGCCGGTGAGGGTAAGCCTGCAATTCGTGCCGGCGCGAATGATCCCCCTCTTGAAACCGGGCCTGCCCGTAATCAACCCGGCGGACGGCTCGACAGCCGGCGCTCTCCAACAAATCCTCGACAGCCAGGAAGGCCCGCTGCCGGCTAACCTGTGGTCAGGCGCACCCGCGGGTTCCAACGCCCAGTTTCGCCGCCTGCTCGTGCAGCTCTCTCTGGACTGCATCTCTTCCGGCGGACAGATTTTCTTCTGCGGACAGCCGGTCGATTACGGCAGACCGGTCTCCCTCCAGCTTCTGGGCCAGCAGCTCCA
>JAZDIG010000519.1:0-17366 GCA_043805105.1 Candidatus Glassiibacteriota bacterium
AAGCAGGTGAGCGTCGACACCGAGCTCTATCTTGAATCGAGCATGTTCAAGGCCCGGATCGTAGACGTTTCCAGCGACGGCGTCCGCTTGGAGCTGAACAAGCCGATCAACTTCCACGTCCGCTTCAAGCTGGGCGAAAAAAGAATAAGCCGCCACGCACGCCTGGTCTGGTCGGTCAATTCCGAGGAAGACAGCACCACCTACGGATTCCGGTTTTTCGAGGAGTGAAGACGGCCGGCCACAGGCCGTCGAGAGTGAAAGAGGGATGGGGCGGAATCCGGCGGCCGAGGATTAGACTGTCTGAGCTTCGACCTCGATATTCGCGGGATTATTAAGTCCACCGGGTTATTGCCAACCAGCCCGGACTACCCGAAACCGCACACCAGTGGTGCGGTTTTATCATTTTCGCCCCCGCTTGAACAGCCCGAATTTCCCACTGAAAACTTTAACTTCCAGCATGTATTGAAGCCAGTTTGCATCCTGGAGCAGGCCCGTTTTTACCCGTTAAGGAATCGCTTTTCCGGGCAATCCTGCTATCGACGCTGGTCTGTTTTGCAAACAGCGATTATCGCGGCTATCCAGCGGTTTCAGCTTAAGGGGGAAATGACGATAGTCAATAAGTTATCCAGCCTGATGGGGCTGGATGTCTGATCCCGGAGGTAAAAGCGGCGGCCTCTTGCGGGGTCGCCGCTTTCTGTCAGTATGGTGGAGGGCGAGAGGAGTTTAGAAAGTATCTGTCGGGGGCGGCAGGATAGCCAGTTGCTTTCCCTTGGGAAAAGTCCTATAGTTAAAATCAATCTCAACTGAAAGGAGACGCGGGCATGAATCAGAAGATTATTGACCTTTATGATGCATACACGCATGGTTTCATTGCTCGGCGAGAATTCCTCCATAAATTGGCTCTTCTCGCCGGCGGTGCAACCGCCGCTTCCGCCCTGCTTCCGTTGCTGGAGAACGACTATGCAAATGCCGAGGTCATCTCGAAGGATGATCCTCGCCTCCATACAGACACAATCGAGTACCCGGGTGAAACGGGAAAAGTCATTGCCTATCTGGCCAGACCGAAAGGTGAGACAAAGCTGCCCGGTGTAATCGTGATCCACGAAAACAGGGGACTTAATCCGCACATCAAGGATGTCGCCCGGCGAGTAGCACTGGCCGGTTTTCTGGCGCTTGCCCCCGATGCTCTGTCCCCGTTCGGGGGCACTCCGGAGGATGCCGATGAAGCCCGCTCGTTGATCGGAAAGCTCGACAGCCAATCAAACCTGAAAAATTTCCTCACCGCGGTAACCTACCTGAAGACACATCCTGAAACTACGGGAAAGATCGGAGCCGTTGGTTTCTGCTGGGGCGGAGCGATGGCCAACCAGCTTGCAGTTCACTCCCCGGATTTACTCGCTGCGGTTCCTTATTATGGCAGCCAGCCGGCTGCTGAAGAGGTCCCTAAAATCAAAGCTTCCTTACTTCTGCACTACGCCGGCCTGGATCAACGAATTAATCAGGGCATTGCCGCGTACGAGGAGGCTTTGAAGAAAGCTTCAGTGGACTATAAGGTCTACGTGTATGAGGGCGCGAATCACGCGTTCAATAACGATACGAATACCGCCAGATATGACCGGCGGGCGGCCGAACTCGCCTGGGAGCGCACGGTTGCGTTTCTGAAAGTGAAGTTGGCGGGCAACGATCGATAAATCCGGGCGAGGAACCCGGCTGTCGCTCAGACGGTCGGCGGGCGAAGTAGGTAGACTGTTAATTTCTCAGATTCTAACCGGTGAGGTTTTAGCAGGAATACCTGATTTTAGACCACGGACGGAAGAGGTCTGTCTTAATTGAAGAAGGGTACGCAATTGTTTGCGTACCCTTCTTTCATAATGGCGGAGGGCGAGGGATTCGAACCCCCATGGGTGTTACCCCGGCGGATTTCAAGTCCGCTGCCTTGCCAGTTAGGACTAGCCCTCCGGGCTATGCTGGATTGATAACCTATAAATTTTTTCAATTTTTCGTAGGGGCGCGCCCCTGTGCGCGCCCGAATATCGCCGGATTATTTCCGCACAACGGGCGGACACCCCGATTTATCGGGGCCCCTACAATTCTATATTAATCCGGCAGCTCCTTGATGTAAACGTTGGCGAACTGGATGTGGTCGCCGTGGTGCTGAAGCGCGATCGGGCCTTTCTTGGGCACGCCCGGCAGCCAGGCGTTGTCGATAACTTTCTTGCCGTTCAGCACCACTGTCACGTGCTCGTCGAGCATGGTGATTTCGAACCGGTTCCAGCGGCCGATTGGGTTGTCGGCAAAAAACAGCGGCGTGACACCCTGGCGCACGGAAGCCGGCAGGCTTTCGTCCAGGCGGTAGCCGTAGAATTCACCCGAGCCGCAGGGCCAGTTCCAGATGTTGACTTGCGCCTTGGAGCTGCCGCGCAGGTAAATCCCGCTGTCGCCGGCATCGGTGACGAAATCGCGCAGCTCCTTGCCGTTTTCGTCCTTGGCGTAGGAGCCGTCCGGCAGGATGACCGGCACGCTGTCGACCATGGTTTCGCCGGGAAGGTTCCAGTCGACGATCAGCTTGAAATTGCGGTATTCTTTTTCGCTCCAGAGGTTTTTTTCCTCGCCGGGCTGGGCTGTGCTCTTTCCGTCGTAGTCGAGGATCCAGTCGCGGGCCACCCAATGGCCCTCATGCCCGGGATTGCGTTTCCAGTTGCGGAGGTCGAGACCGGTAAAGAGCGAGCGGAAACCCTCGTCCCGCCTGGCCGTAACCACCTCCGGTACATCGGTGCTCGGCAGCTCCCTGATCCGGATGTTGCGAAAGTGGATCTCGCTGCCTTCGCTCTCCAGGCAGATGTATCCTTTGCGCGGGTTGAGGTGATAAGCGCGCGTAACGACCTTGCCGTTGACCGCCAGGCTCAGCATGCCGCGGTCGGACACCACCTGGTAATGGTTCCACTGGCCGGCCGGGTTCATCCGGTCCTCGCTGGGCAACGACCTGCCCCAGCCCTGGGGGTGCGGCTTGTCCGTGGCCATGGTCGCGCCGTGGATGGCGAAGATGTCGCCGGCGTTGCTGTCCATGATCTGCACTTCCACCGACCGGCTGAACGGTTGGCCGACTGCGGTCAGCGCATCCGAGTGAACGAAGAGGCCGGCGTTGCCCCCTTTCTTGGTGTGCATCCAGTCGAGTTCGAGCACGTAGTTCTCGTACATCCGGTCCGTGCGCATAATCCCGGTGGGGACGCCGGTGCAGACGATCAGGCCGTCGCGCACGGTGAATGTCTCCGGCGCGCAATTGACGTTTACCCAGCCGTCGAGATTCCGGCCGTTGAACAGATCGATCCAGCCGTCTTTGCCCGCCTGCTGTGCATGGGCGGCGAGGGTAAGGAGGACCACGGCGGCCAGCGCCGAGGTGAGCCGAATAGAAATCTTCATAAGTCAACCCCTCGGTAAAGTTAATAAACCGGAACGAATCAGATTAAACGATTACGAAAATTAACATAAGCCGGCAAAACGAGTTTGTCCAGATAAGGAACCGGAAATGCCTGATTTCCCACATTTTTTCCCCGCGCGCGTAGGGACGGTTTGAATAAAGACGACCGGCTGGCTGCTCACGGCCGGTTAAGGCAGGATCGTCACCTTGTGGTTTTGCAGGTCGAGCGTGACCGATCGCGGCTGGCCGCGCTCGTACCAGCGCGCCTGGGCTAGATTGCCGGCCAGCTCGCCCCGCAGCCATTCGAGGGCGGGAGCCTCTGGGGCCCGCAGGTGCAGGAAATTGACCAGCGTGACTGAACTGTCGGTGAATACCGGTCTGATCACGAGCTGCATGGCCTGGGTATACTGGCTGCCGGTCTTGACCGGATGGAGACCCCAGTCGTGGTTACGCTGGACCGGGGCCAGGGGATAGACATCGAGGGTCAGGTCGTCAAGTTTTGCCTCGATACTCGCATAGACCCGCTCCAGCCTGGCGGAGGGCTCGAAATTGAGCAGCCAGCTCGCCTCCCGCGCCGACGGTATGTCGGGACTATAGACCATCAGCTTGACCAGCCGACCGCCTTCGCCCATCGGGTCGGCATTGAAAGTGACCCGGCTGCCAGTAGTAAGCTTCACCTGGGTGATCAGCTCCAGATGGGTGTCGGTGATTTCGACCGTGTCCTGCCAGGTGTGGGCCGTGTCGCTGTCGACCAGGACCGAATAGCTGCCGGTTTCCGGGGCGTTGTCTATATAGCTCACGGCCAGGTCGTATTGTCCTGGCGGGCCCTGGAAGCTGAACGAGGCCCGGCCGCGGGTTCCGGTCAGGTAGCCGCCTTCGAGCTTGAGCGGGCCCTCGGTTTCCAGCGTATCGGCCGGATAGGAGAAGAGGATTCCGCGGTCGTCGAGAGTCAGCTCATCGACCACCAGCAGCAGGTCGGGCTTGAGAAACAGCAGGTGGCGCAGCGCCTTGTGGAGGCCGAGCGCGGGGTGATAGGCCCCGGCCAGGTCGGCCAGCACGTAGTGGTAGCGCGGATCGGCCCGGGTCTCCAGGATACGCGGGTGATGGCCGAACTTCAGGGCCTCGGCCGCGGCGAACCACGGCTCGTCCTCGCCGAGCTGGCCTCGGCCTTTGACCAGCAGCGTGTTGTGATTGGCCGTCCTCTTGAAATAGGTGTATCCAGGATCGATCAGGACGAACCGGCCGCGCGAGTAAAGCTGGAAGCTGCCGACATCCGGGTGGCCGTGGGCCGCGCCCAGGTCGAAGCCGAAAGTATCGGCCCCGGCTCCCAGGAACGGGCCGCACTTGATCCCCACCAGCATGGCCAGCGTATCTACCCAGGAAGAGCGGGCCATCACCTGGCCGATTGCGGGGAATTCCTTGAGTTCGGGAAAACTCTCCGGAGCGCTTATTGCTACGGTGGGGTCGTACCAGATCAGCGACCACCAGGAGGCGCTGGCCAAGCCCTCCTGTCTCAGCTCGATCAGGCGCTTACCCAGCCACTGGGCTGTCGGGTCGCCCAGCCGGGAGGCGATCAGGAAGAGCTGAGGTTCGGGACCGTGGGAGTTGCCGTGGCGCGGGCTGTCGCCGAAAGCCATGGCCCATTCTTCTTCTTTGGGAGAGGGCAGCAGGCTGTGCAGCACGTACTGAGGGTAATTTGTGATCCAGGGGCTGTCGAAATAGTTCTTGCCGAACACGGTGCGGGCCAGTTCGGCGTAGAACAGGCAGAACTCCATGGCGTAGTTGCCGTAGCTGAGGCCCTCGATGGAAGTTCCGTCCGAGGGGCTGGCGGCAAAGACCCGGCCGAAAAATTCCTCGCAGGCGGCCAGCCAATCCTGGGCCCGCGCGTCCTCGCCGTAGAGCGCGACCGCCGCATAAGCCAGGCCGGCGTAATTGACGTGGGCGTGGTTCTGCAGGTACTCGTTCCGGTACCAGGCCCGCTTTTCGGTGATCCGCCGGTACTGCATTTCGGCTTCATCGCCGAGCTTGTCTGCGATCAAAGTCCGCTGCGAGCGGCTGAGGCTGGGCTGGAGCCAGTCGTAGGCGATGGCCGCACCCAGCAGCAGATGGCCGTGCAAGAGGTCATACTCCGGGTCCCAAACCTCACGCTGGCAGAGGCGGAGCAGGTAGTCGCTGGCGGTCGTGAAGAGGCTGTCGCTGCCGGTGGCGCGCCAGGCAAAGGCGAGGTCCGCGGCCAGGTTACCGTGGCTGCGGTCCAGAGTCTCCGGAAGCCGCTCCGCCTGCCGGATTTTTGCCGGCAGGTCCTGGAGGTAACGCTCCCAGAGCCAGCGGTGGGTGGAATTGAGAGAATTGCGCAGGCTCTGTTCGGCCGCCTTTTCGACCAACAGCCTGGGGTGCTTGCCGTAAAGGGCGGCCAGGCTGCGGTAGACATTCTGGTCGAGACGGCCCGGACCGCCGTCCCATTGGCAGGAAAGAAACGTGAGCGCGGCCTGGAGAATAAGCAGTTTCAAGAGGGATTGGATTCGCATCGCGCGTCCGGGTTGCCGCCGAGGGATACGGGCTATCGACCATCAGGCGCTAATCTAACAGCCCGGAACATTGGGCACAAGAAAGCCTGTCCGCAGGCGCGCCGTTTTGTCTGGATTTGACCGCCGGTGCCGTATTATCATACCGGTAAATGTGCCGTAATATCATACCGGTAAAATTTTAATCCGGGAGATGAGCGATGACTGCAAAAGCTAAATCAGGCGCGAAACTGCTTTTTCTGGCCACCCTGCTGACCGCGGGGAAGCTCCCGGCTGCGGATCTCGACGGCCCCAGGCTGGCAAGGCTGGCCCAGGCGGCGGAGCGGGCGGCCGAGGCGTTCAGCCGGACCCGGAAATTTCTCGATGGCTGGAGCCGTCACCTGGACGGCAAAACCGGCCTGTTGCCTCAAAGCCTGGACCAGGGCGAAAAAGTCTGGACTCCGGAAAATTCGGCGGCGGACAATTTCCCGTTCATGCTGATCGCGGCCTGGTTCACCGACTACGAGCGGTTCGAGCCCCTGTTCCGGAAAGCCCTGGCCGGGGAAAAGGCGGTGGCGCTCCAGCAGTGGAACCTGCCCTCGGCGTACGACCTCACCCGGCGCCAGATGGAGGTCCGCAGCCTGGACCGGCTCATTTTCGGCGCCTCCGAATACGCCAAGGACGGCCTGGTGCCGATGCTCGAGATCCTGGGCCCCGGCCCCTGGAGCGAGCGGATGGCGGAACTGGTGGAGGGAATATTCGTTGCCGCGGCCATCGAAACTAAATGGGGCAAGCTGCCCAGCAACGACGCGGAAGTCAACGGCGAGCTGCTGCAGATTCTCTGCCGGCTGTTCTGGATCTCCGGCAGGCAGGATTATCTGGAATGGGCCAGGCGGATCGGCGATGCCTACTGTTTCGAGGTGCTGCCGGGCAATCACCAGGTGCCGGCCCATATCTGGGACTTCGCTGGCCATACCGGCGACGGCCGGCTAATGCTGCGCGACCACGGCTGCGAGATTATCAGTGGATTGAGCCTGCTTTTCGCCATCGAACATTACCTGCACTCCGAGCGCGAGGTGGCCTATCTGCCGGTCGTGGAACGAATGCTCAGGCGCGCCCAGGAGATCGCCGTCGACAGCCTGGGATTTTTTTACAACGAGGTGGATGCGGCCAGCGGCGAAGTCACCGGCAATGGCCTTTCCGACTGTTGGGGCTACGACTACTACGCCTGGGTCACCATGTCCCTGGTTACGGAGGAACAGTTCTTTCTCGAACCGGTCAAAAAAGCCCTCTCCAACCTGAGCCGGCTGAAAGGCTACCGCTGGGAGCCGCACCAGGGCGAGCGGGGAGAGTCACAGGATGGGATCGCCGATGCGGTGGAGGGAGCGCTCCTGCTGGCCAGCCACCTGCCGGATTCAAGCGCGTTCGACTTCGTGGAGCACGAGGCGGCGCGGATGTTCACGTTTCAGCGGGAAGACGGCGTGATCGAGGGCTGGTGGGGGGATGGCAATTTCGCCCGCACCGCCCTGATGTACGCCTTTTACAAGACCCGGGGGACGTACCTGCGTCCCTGGCGCAAAGACCTGCGCCTGGCAGCCGAACCGGCCGGCGACAGCCTGTTCGTTTACCTGTCCTCAGCCAGGTCCTGGCGGGGCAAACTCTGTTTCGACCGCCGGAGATACCGCGAATATCTGAGTATGCCAGTGGACTTCCCCAGGATAAACGCTTTTCCGCAGTGGTACGCGGTCCTGCCGGATCGAACGTATTGGGTGGAGGGACTCCAGGCGCAGGGTTTTACCGCCAAGGGCAGGCAACTGGCGGAGGGGATCGAGGTGAGCCTCAAGCCCGGCCGGCCGGTGATCGTGAAGGTGAACAGGGTTTTTCCAAACTGAACGGTCAGGCATTCTCCCCGATTCCACTTTCTTGTAATCTTGCCGAGGGTGTGGTAGGGGCGAACCTCGTGTTCGCCCGTGGGATCGGGCAAATCCCCCCTGGCCCCCCTTTGGTAAAGGGGGGAAGCCGCCTCCCCCTTTGGAAAAGGGGGATCGAGGGGGATTTAAAAAACTCTTTCAATTCAAGTTATTTACCATACGCGACACTTCAGGACGAATGAGGATGAAAATGATTTTGCGCCGGCTCAGGAGCCTTTTCGGCCGGAGAGAGAGTGGCGATCCCGGAGAGGCCCGGTCAATGGATACAAAAAATGGGAAGGAGAAAGGCATGTACCGACGGATCGACAACCTGGACGAGGTGCTGGCCGCGAGCCGCGGCAATAAAATCGTGATTTTCAAGCACAGCAATACCTGCGGGACTTCGCGCGAGGCCAAGGCCGAGGTGGATTCGTTCGTGGAGAGCCACCCCGCGGTGGATGCCTACCTGGTGGTGATCCAGGAGCAGCGGTCAGTGTCGAACCAGATCGCCGAAAAGCTGGGGATTCCCCACGAAAGCCCGCAAGTTTTAGTGGTTGAGGATGGGAAAGTTGTAATTCAATGGAGCCATTGGGAAATAAAGAAAGAGGAGATTGAGAAAGTATTGTGATGTCTTACTTTATCTCTGGAATTTGCGGCGAAATGCCATTACGAAAAGCCCAACTTGGACAGCCAAGATAGCTCCTTCCGCAATTGACATAAAATAAGTCACTAAATTGGGAGCAGTGGTTAATTGCCACTTATTAAGTGTTATCGGAGAAAATGCATGTGCAAGAATGTAAAGGTAGTTTTTCCAGCTAATATTACAGAAATTATAAATTGATGCATTTTCAACTGATTTTACACCGGTAAATATGTAAATCAGTGACCAAAAAAGAATCATCAAAATAATATTTATAAATGCCCAGGAAGGCCTTTCTCCGTAACGGCTTGCAAGGAAATACCAAAATTTCGAAGTAAACGGTTGTTTGTACCACTTGGATCTTTTCCTTATCATTTCATTTTCACTATAGTTAAATTCCCCTTCCATATCGCGATCTTCTGATATTTTAGACAAAGTTTTTAAATTTCGATATATTCTTTCCAAGTCACTAAGTTTTGATAGATAGTTTTCCTCATCTCTTTTTAAATATTCATCATAAACAGCACCTTTTCGTCCAAAAACCTTGCCAATTATTTTCCATCGCACGTTTATAAAACGACAATCACAAAATTCTGTTCCAAGGAATAAACAATTATCAAGATTAACATCTTTAAAAGTTATATTATGGAGATCAGAATTTCTAAAATCGCAGCTATTTAAAAATTCAATATTTTTAAAAAAATGGTTAATTGTAGATCCTGATTCACCTTTTATCCAATTAAAATTGTTAAAGAATGCCTCTGTTTTGAAAACGCAATTTTCTAATTTAAGGCTCATAATTCGATTGTAGTTAGAAAAATCTGCTTTTTTTAAAAATATAAGATTGGAAAAATAAACTTCTTTTATGTCAATGGAAAAATCTCTTCTAAATAATAGATTTATTAAATCTGAAAAATAAAATTCAAAATCAATATATAGTTTTTTATTGAATAGGACATTATTTTTGAAATGAATTAAGTTATTTAAGATAAACACAAAGAAAGATCCTTTGTTAGCTATAGGTGTTCCATCTTGCATTGCTTGATGTATTGCACAAAAAAAATCCTCTTTTTTGCTAGTTTCTAAGGGACATCTAATTCCATTTATTAATTCTTCGCATATGGCCATAAAATGAACTCGTTAAAATTATTCAGAAAAAGAAAAACTGAAAATTCTATTCCCCCCTCACGCATACAATATTCGAAAATACGTTTTGAAGTACTCTCGCAATTTTACCCAGTGAGAGCTTTAAACAATCTTATTCAGTAGTGTCCGGTTAAAATAAAAACAAAGCGGGCTAAGCACCTTTCTTATTAGATTTGAAGCGATCAACCACAAATCCGTGAGTCTGTATGATATTTGCAAGTGCTCATTTTCAAAAAATATTTGAATTAATATACTTGCAGTTCTGTTTATTAATATCCAATCAAAAAATCATGTGCCCACTGACTGCCTTTTACCTCACACGTAAAAATTGAAATTCTTTTCTCCCTCCCCGCGTCCAATATTCGGAAATATGCACCAAAGCCCTCTCGCACTTTAGCCCAAGGCGAGCCTTACCTAATCTTCTTTTCAATTTCAGGAGTTTTGTAATGAAAAGTCAAGTCCTTCATCGTTCAATGCTGTCCGGCTGGCTGATGTTTTCGGCAGCAGCGGTATTTTTTCATGGGGCAGCCTTCGCTCAAACCGAATCTCCCTCTGTCGACACAGTCGCATTTACGGTGCAAACCTACGACGGCCTGGAACTGCCGGCCCAGGTTATCCGGCCGGCAGGCCCCACAAGTAAGATGATCCTGTTTATCAACGGCGCCACTCCGTACGATGAAAAAGGCAACCAGTGGGCCGGCTGGGATGAAAACGGCCGGCTGCTGAAATTCAAGCAGGACTTTTACGCCCGGTTCCTGGACATCATGCCCGCCAAGGGCTATGGCGTCGCCACCCTGGCCAAGCGGAGCTTCGTTTATTCGCATAATCTCCCCCGACCGAACCTGGACGAACTGGCTCTGGACCTGCATTCCTTCGTGATCCAATTGCAGGAAAGAGAGCTGCTCGGTAATATCGGGGACCTGGTAATAGTGGGCTACAGCGAGGGGAGTATCGTGGCCACCAAGGTGCTGGGCCTGCTGAAAAAACAGCCCGCGGCCTGCGTCCTTCTCGGCTCAGGATCATTGGCCTTTGATTACAGAAACCAAACCTGGGATCAATGGTTCATGGTGGACATCCTCAGAAGAGATAAAGGCTGTACGGATGAACAGATCAAGAAGGAGTACAGTGAGTGGAGCACGATGATGAACGACCTGCTCACAATCGATGAGGAGACCTGGGAAAACCAGTGGAGAAAGCACCCGCCGTTCGGGTTCGGCCTGGCGCCCTGGGAATCCTACTACGTCGACCGTGAATTGATATTCTATAATCCCACCCCCAACCTGCTGGAAGCGAACGTCCCTGTCCTGATTTGTATCGGTCAGAACGATACCGCCATGCCGATGGTATTAGCCAGGCGAACCTATGACAATTTACTGAAGCGCGGCTTTCAAAAGGCCGTTTTCAGGGTGATTGACGGGGAAGTCCATCAGTATAAGAAATACGATGTCTTTGCGGTAATCGACTCCTGGCTCGAATCTGGCGGCAAAACCGCCGATTTCACGCTCGGCCCCGAAGACTCCGTCAATCTCGAAAAGTACGCGAAGCTCGGCGACATTAAGGATTCGATAGCTGAACTTTCCTGGGAAGGCGGCGAACCGGAAAAAGCTCTCGCCTGCTTCCGCAAGGCCAGGGATGGCGGTTTGCAGGATCCCAACCAGTGGTTCAATCTGGGAGTCAAGCTCTTTGCCAACGGCGGCTACGACCAGTCGCTTTACTCATTCTCCCAGGCGTCAGACACGAGTTTCGACGTTTGTTTCGCCTCGATGGTCTGGATGGGCCACCTCAACGATCTTCTGCACAGAAGGGAAGAGGCGCTGACGTGGTACGAAAAAGGCCTCGAACACTACCTTTTCCCAATCACGCACTCGCAATGGAACCTGACCATTGACCGGACTTGGATCGAGGAGAGACTGAAGAACCCGTTCATCGGGGTGAAGTAAGATCTTCAGGAGCTAATCGTAGTGGCATCCATGCCGTGCCCGCATTTTGTCCACCAGAAGTCTGGTAGTAAAAATAGGGGCCGTTCGCGAACGGCCCCTTGCTTTGCATGACATTCACATCTTCTGCACGGTCTCGTAACCCAGCTCGGCTTGTGTCTTGCGCACTTCCTTCAGCACGTCCTCATCCCCCTCGTACGGCTTGTAGATGATCCGGCAGCGGAACTTGTAGGTGCGGCCCACCTCGTAGTCCTTTTTCGGGATGATCCATTCGAAGTCCCAGGCGGGACTGGTGAGGCCCGGGATCAGGCTGGGGCCGCCGCCGATTGGAGAAAGGAAGAAGCGCAGCATTTTCGGCTGGTCGAACACCCAGATCACCACCTGGTCATCGAAACGGCCGTAGAAGAACGGCTCGTCGAATCCCCGGTCATGGCGCTTGTACCACCAGAAGGACGGGTCGTCCCAGCCCTCGGGCCAGACTTCGAAGTCCTCTTTGGGAACGTAGTTCGGCGCCACGCTGCTGCCCGGCCCGCCGAACTTCCCGTCCTTATCGTAAGGGGCCGGGACCCAGGCGTACCATTCGCCGTTGGAAAGGTAATGGATTCGGATGTCGCTCGGGCTGTTGGTGTAGTTGGCGAAGCCGATGGAGTGGTGGCCGAGGCCGCCCAGCCGGTCCTGGGTGTCGGTGGTCTCCAGCTCGTAATCCAGGTAATAGGGTGCCACGGCCGTGAACTTCGCCCGGATAACGGTGGGGTCCTTTTCGGTCGATTCCTTTTTCAGCACGCAGGAAGTTTCATCGAGCTGTTCGACCACCGGGTTGCGGTTACGCAGGCCACCGCCGTTCATGGCTGAACTCCGGTTGTGGAAGACGTTGAAGTGCCGGTGCTCGTTGGTCAGCATCCAGATTCCGGGGTGGTTGCGCGAGCGCGAGCCGTCCCCGATAATCGCCTCGATCTCCCCGGCCCGCAGCAGTACGCAATGGCGCACGCAGGAAGTGTCGGAGGCGTCTGCTTTTTCATCATTTTGTACGTTGACTTTTACACAGGCGGCACCTGTCAAAACGAATATGCCGATTAACGCAACGATCACTGACAACCTTGGCATGGCAGCCTCCGAGGGGGGATAAATTTTGAAGGGGCGGCGGAATTGCCACCCCTTCAAAGTACAGCTTCAGACTCCACTCGATCAACGAAATTTATTTGACCAGAACCATTTTGCGGGTCTGAGAATAATCGCCTGCGGTCATGCGGTAGAAATACACTCCGCTGGCTGCCGGTTCGCCGCGCTCGTCCAGGCCGTTCCAGAACACCGTATAGATACCGGCCTCGCGGTCGGTATCCACCAGCGTCCTGATCAGCCGGCCGCCCAGGTCGAAGATACCGATAGTCACCCTGGCCCGCTGGCCGTCCGGCACGGTATAGCTGATCGTAGTGGCCGGGTTGAAGGGGTTCGGGCTGTTCTGCGACAGGCTGTAGGCCCTGGGCAGTTCCGGCCGGCCAGAATTGCCGTAAAGGTCGATCCAGAACGCGGCCTCTTCGTCGGGGGTGAGGCCGAGCTGGTCGAACGTATTTTCAAGATAGTCGATCTGGGCCTGAGTCAAACCCTCGATCCGGGAAACAGCCGCCAGTGGTCCGGCCGCGGCCAGCATCCCGGAAGATTCACGACAGACACCGTTACGGAGGTGCAGCACCAGCATCACCGCATCGCTGATACTGAACCGGCCGTCCCCGTTGTAATCGTGGCTCTGGTCGAAGGCATGGTCCCGCATGTACAACAGCAGCCAGATCACGTCACTCACGCCCGCGGTACCGTTTCCATCCAGGTCGCAGACCGGCCCGGTTTCGCCCTGGGGCATCCCGGCATAAATCCAGTCGAAAAACAATAGTTTCTGGCCGGCGGTAATGCCGACCGACGAGAACGGATGGTTTCCGGCCTGGACGTAGTTGTTCCCCGTGGCGAACGAGGCCTTGGCGGCAGTATAGGTGTCGAAATTCACCGTCGTGGGCGCACCCAGGCGGGCAGTGCCGCTTTTCTTGCTGTCGTGGCAGGTGATGCATTTGCCTGTAAGCAGTGAATCGGTCAGGGCGGGGTAGGTCACTTCTCTGCCGGAGGGGATGTCGAGGTTGATCCAGTCCTGGAAAAGGGCTTTCTGAGCGGCGGTTAGGGTAAGTCCGGACGAGGCCGGAGGCATGATGCCGGCCTGTACGCGGGTGTTGGCCAGTGAAGCGTTGACTTTGGCCAGATCATAGGTATCAAAATTCACTGTCGCAGGCGCGCCTCAGCGAGCAGTTCCACTTTTTTTACTATCGTGGCAGTTGAGGAAAATCGGCGTGAAGATCGCGGTCTTCACGCTGTCGTAATCGACTATGGGGCCCAACGGCATGCCGGCGGTGACCCAGCTCTGGAACACCGCTTTCTTGGTGGCGCTGAGCGCTCCGCCGGCGGAAGCCGGTGGCATGGTGCCGGCCTGCACGCGAGTGTTACCCTTGCTTGCACTGACGTAGGCCAGAGTGTAAGTGTCCCAGTTGATATTACTCGGGGCGCCGCTTCGATTTGATAGATTACTGTCATGGCAGTTGAGACAAACGAAACCGAAAACCTCCTTCATCATCAGGGCGTAGCCGTTGCCGGTAATCTGAGCTTCGAGTGCAACCCACTGAATAGCAGTCAGCAGAATAGCAAATACAATCGATCTTCGGACACTCGGATACATACGCGGCTCCTGACAATGATGGTGAAAGTAAGGCTGAACAGGCACAAAATGATCTCTGACGAAAAACTCGAATTTCCCACAAGCTTCAATTTACCCATCGGGTAAGGCGAATCCGGGAAAAGACGCCTCGCCGGTACACGTTCGCCAAACCGGGCTGGCCTGGGAAGAAGCCGGAGGGTTATCGGTTAAGCAATCTGTCTGCACGGGTGCAGGTAAACCGGAACAGTGGGCGTATGCTGAAATTTGCATAAGGTACTTATAAGGCAAACTTGAGATTAACCCCCTCAGTTACAATTTTTCCCCTGTGCAAGCCTTACCTGTTAGGTTTTCTCCACCTCAGCCGATGGGGAAATTCCTGAATCCGAAAACTCGAATGGGAAGACTACCGGCGCTGGAGCCCGGTAGACTGATAAATAATAATCAGCGGGTATGGTTAATAAATATCATTCCACCGCCCGTATTGCAACTCTGCTGCAGGCCGGAACCGATCACCGGTCCGGGAACGGAATTACGGAGCGGCGGAAGAGGGGTGCCCGAAGGTACGGGAGGCAGCGGTTTATTTGCTTGCCATTGGCCGGGCGCCGGCTTAGAATGTCTGACTCGGCTTCACGCTCGCAGGATGCGGGCTTTTCCGGTCGAATCGGACTGCGGGATAGAGAATGAAGACTTGAAGTGTTCAAGGTAATAAAGAAGGAAGCTTGGCGGTTTGTTAAATATCGGCCGAATAGCTGGCCGGACTGGCAATAGAATTTGAATGCGGGTTGAAGTTTTTTCGAATGAAATATGTATATATTTCCGTGGTACGATCAGACTGACGCAGTATTCATTCTGAGAGTAGCAGGAGACCGGCTGTCCGAGCCAATGCAAGAGGAGCGTGTAGCCGCCTTGTAATTTCCATCGCGGCCTTGTTATATACGGGCACGGCATGCCGTGCCCCGGCAGGCAGGCCATTTCGAGGACAGCTGCGGGAGGACTGGCGGTGGAGTCCTCGAAGGCGACCGCCGATGAAGCGGAGCAGAAGACTCGAGAGCTGGGAATAACCTTTGTTTCTTTCAGTTATGAAAGAAACGCTTTTGGTTCTTTTGGCGACAAAAGAACAAATAAACCTTGGCAGGTAAATAGATAGAATCTAAGATAAAATTCCAGTCGATATTTTTCCGGACAATTTTGAATGAAGACCATCAACAGGCTGGTCCCGGTGTGGGTAATCCTCGGCTGCGCCCTGGCTTATTTCAGGCCCTCGTTGTTCGGCGGCTTTCTTTCCGACCAGGTCACGCTCTTTTTCGGGATCACCATGTTCGGGATCGGCGTGACGCTCGAGCTGGAAAAAGCGGCGGTGACAGTCAGGCGTTTCGACCGGGTCCTGCTGGGTACGCTGGCCCAGTTCACGATCATGCCCTTCACGGCGTTTCTGCTCACCCGCGCTTTCGATATCCGGCCCGATCTGGCCCTGGGCCTGATAATCACCGGCTGCGTGCCGGGAGCGATGAGCTCCAATGTGCTGACTTACCTCGCCCGCGGGGACGTGGCCTATTCGATCGCTCTCACCACTTTTTCCACATTCCTTTCGCCCTGGGTTACGCCGGCGTTGACATTGTTCCTTTTGGGTGACAGGATACATATACCGTATACCGCGATGATGCTGACCATCCTGTATTCGGTGGTGTTGCCCCTGGCCGGCGGGATTGTCTTCAAAAGGATAGCGGCCGCCTGGATCGGGCGTTTCCTGGAATTCTTCCCGACCTTGTCGATTACGGCCATTGTGGTGATCTGTTCGGTGGTGGTGTCGCGCAACGTGGAACTGATCGCCCAGGTTAGCCTGACGGTGTTTATCCTGGTGGTGCTGCTCAACGGGATCGGCCTGGCCGGCGGCTGGGCGGTCGGTAAGGCCATCGGGCTGAACGCCGCCGGCCGGCGCACCCTGGCGATCGAAATCGGCATGCAGAACGCAGGCATGGGCACGGTGCTGGCCCTCACCCATTTCAGCGACAAGCCGGGAGCGGCCCTGCCGACAGCGATTTTCACGGTCTGGTGTATTGTCAGCGCCAGCCTGTTCACGCTCAAGTCCGACAAAGCCATTCAAAGCGCGGTGGAATGAAAACCACACGAAACTTTGCAGGCTTGTTCCTGCTAATCCTGACCGTTTATCTCGCCTGGCCGCCGGCTCCAGCCGGGGCGCACTATCAGCCGATGATCGAAATGGCCCGTCCCGAGCCTCCAGCGGTGGTGGACCCGGGACCGGAAGCTGCGCTGTTGCGGGTCAGGATTATCGACAAGCGGACCGGCGGGTCGGTCAGCGCCACGGTGTGCGTCAACGACGGCCTGCAGGAGCCGGACGACCAGGGCTACCGCAGGTTCGGCCTGCGCTACAGCGCCAACCGCCTCAAGGGCCCGATACGCTTCCGGCCGCTGAAATACTACTTCTACACCGATGGCTTCTTCGAGGTGCGGGTGCCGGCTGGGACGGCGAAGATCGAGGCGGCTAAGGGCTACGAATACCTGCCGGCCACCGTCATGGTCTCCACGAAGCCGAGGGATACCCTGGAGGTGACTGTCGCCCTGCAGCGCTGGATCGACATGGCGGGCCACGGCTGGTATTCCGGCGATACCCACATCCACATGGACCGCACCGGGGCCAACGATGACACTCTCCTGGCGGTCACCTCGGCCAGGGACATCCGTTTCGCCTGCCTGTTGTCGATGAACACCAATGGCTACGACCGGGGCGGCCGGTACGCGGGCTGGCTGCAGGCCAAGGGCCTGGGCGACCGGAGTATCGCCGGCCGCGGCGGCTATTATATCAGCTCGGGCCAGGAATACCGCTCCGGCCAGCTCGGCCACGTCACCATCATCCTGCCGGACGACTACGTTCCCGGGACCGGGCAGCCGAATCCGGACGTGAGCCGGGGGCCGTCGCTGGGCGTGATCGCCGACCAGACTCACAGCCTGAACGGCTATATCGGACTGGCCCACGGCGGCTACTACCGCACCGAAACCGACGGCCTGCTGCTGGACGGCAAGATGGATTTCCTGGAGCTGCTGCAGTTCGGCGGCTACCGCGAGCTGGGTCTGGACAGCTGGTACGATTTCCTCAACCT
>JAZDIG010000520.1:0-5850 GCA_043805105.1 Candidatus Glassiibacteriota bacterium
CACACCTGCCCGGGCCCCGGCGCCTGCGGCGGAATGTACACGGCCAACACCGTGGCCAGCGCCATCGAAACCCTGGGCATGAGCCTGCCCTACAGCAGCAGCTACCCGGCCGACAGCAAAGAGAAACTCGGCGAGCTGCAGAGCGCGGGCCGCTACCTGAGAATCCTGCTCGAAAACGACATCACCCCCAGCCGGATCATGACCAAGAAGGCTTTCGAAAACGCCATCGCGATGGTGATGGTCCTGGGCGGATCGACCAACGCGGTGCTGCACCTGATCGCCATGGCCAAGAGTGTGGGGGTGAAACTAACTATCGACGACTTCCAGCGGATCAGCGACCGCACCCCCTACCTGGCTGACCTCAAGCCCAGCGGCCGGTACCTGATGGAAGACCTCTACCGCGCCGGCGGCGTGCCCGCCGTGCAGAAACTGATGCTCGAGCACGGCCTGCTGGACGGCAACTGCCTGACCGTGACCGGCCGGACCCTGGCCGAAAACGTGAAGGACCTGCCGGGCTTAACCGCGGGCCAGACCGTGATTGCGTCGATCGACCGGCCGATCAAGAAGACCGGCCACATCACGATCCTCTACGGTAACCTCGCCCCCGAGGGCGCGGTGGCCAAGATCACCGGCAAGGAAGGCACCCGTTTCTCCGGCACGGCTTGCGTGTTCGACAGCGAGGAGGACTGTATCCACGCCCTGGAAAAGAAGAAGATCAAAGAGGGCAGCGTGGTGGTGATCCGCTATGAGGGGCCCCGGGGCGGGCCGGGCATGCGCGAGATGCTCAAGGTCACCAGCGCGATCGTGGGCGCGGGGCTCACCAAGAGCGTGGCGCTCATGACCGACGGCCGGTTCTCCGGCGGCACCCACGGCTTTATGATCGGCCACGTCTGCCCGGAGGCGGCGATGGGCGGGACAATCGGGCTGGTGGCAGACGGCGACAAGATCACGATCGATGCCGACACCCGCCAGATCACCCTGCACGTTTCCGAAAAAGAGTTGGTGGCCCGCCGGAAAACCTGGAAGCCCAAGGAGCACCAGTTCAAGAAGGGCGCTCTGGCCAAGTACGCCAGGATGGTCAGCAGTGCCAGCCAGGGCTGCGTGACGGATGAGTTCTGACCTGGACCGGCAACTGAAGGCTAACAGGAGGGGTTGTCCCAAAAGGTTGTTCGGCAGCCCGTAGGGGCGCACCCGCATAAGCGCTAAGTTGTTTTTGTTGAAAGTTAATCTTCAGGGTGATTTTAATTACACACCCCGTCGACTGCGTCGCCACCCCTCTTTCCAGAGGGGAATTAAATGCCCGTCTTTCGGGCATTTGCGCATAGACCGGCAGCGGCGAGAAAAAAGTCCCCTCTTGAGAGGGGTGCCCGCGAAGCGGGCGGGGTGTGTAATTCTCCTAATCCTTGGGTTGATATATAACTTTATCATTTATAAGGACTTGCGAATTTATTATAAACTCGGCTTATAAATATTACAACAACTTAGCGCTTATGGGGCGCACCCGTGTGTCCGCCCGTAATTCTCCCCGAATATTCGCAAGGGGCGGGTTTAAAACCCGCCCCTACACCCATCTTGCTGTCTGATAAGCAGTTGCAGGCAGAGGCACTCGGTTTTTTTAGAATTACTGCAAGTTGACTCTCATACCCGCTTTCACTTCAAAAATCCCGGTGTTCTTTTCCGTCAGAAAACGGTGATACTGCAAGTTGTCCCCGTTCGTTTTGAAAAACCACAGGCCGGTTGTATCCTTGAGCCTTACAGGTTTTTTCGATTCCCTGGTGAATATCAAGTTGTAGTCAGCCCGGAACGTAAGAGCGACTCTGTCCGTAAGAGCGTATTCCATACCGCTCCCCAGCAGGACACCCAGGCCGCTTTTTTTACCTCTGGTCCGGGATACGATCGTATAGCGGCCCACATCCTCTTCATCCATTGTCAATAACTGCTTTAGCGAGGCCCGGATATGGTGGATTCCGGCACCCATTCTCACCGAGGCGCTCAACCGGGTGGACACCGGCGCCTGGAATAACAAGGAAGGAGTAAACGACACAGCCCACAGATTGGAAGCCGCCTCGATCGCGGTTAACCGCGGCGGGTATGGATCGAGGTCGATGTAGTATCCGGATAAGTCTTCGAGCAATTCCTCGAAACTTTTTCTGTCGTATGCGTCTATGTAATTTAGATAGTTTCTCTCGTAGCTTCCCGAATCGAAGCTGAAAATGTGGCAATTGAACGAAACCGGGACTACGGCCAGCCACGGATAGAGCCAATATCCGGATTCCCAGGCGAGCGAGAATGCCGGTCTGTAAAAGTCCGCCATCTCCAGCGGCCCTCTCGAACTGCCGGTGCCCGTACTGAATTCCACAAACCACTGCTGGCCTTGGGAATCCGCCTGGAGGCCGGCGGCGCAGGCTGTCAGCAGGAGTGCGCAGAGTAGAACGGTTTTACGCATGGGGCGCCTGCCTTCCACAAAAAGTTTGAAAAGACTTTTTCCTCTCTATGGCTTTATGGCAAATTGATCCGCATTCCGCCTTTCACTTCAAAAACCCCGGTATTTTTTTCCGTCAAAAAACGGTGATACTGCAGGTCGTCGCCATTCATCCTGAAAAACCATATTCCATCCAGATCCAACAGGCTTACGTTTCGGCGGGGCTTCCCAGTGAAAACCAGGTGATAAGCTGCATTTAGTACCAGGCTGTAGTTACCTGCCAGACGGTATTCCAGCCCGGCGCCCATCAGGACCCCCGGGCTGCTATTTTCTCCTTTACCATGACCGTATTCCATTTCCAGCCTGCCCCCATTATAATCTATGGATGAATACGACTGTATGATTGAGGCGCGGTAATAGTAAAGGCCGCCGCCGACTCTCAGTGATGCACGCAGCCCCGCCAGTTCGGGCGAGCGGAACAGGACAGAAGGAGTCCAGCTTACACCCCACATCCCCGAAACCGCCTCGGTGCCTGCCACCCAAAAATCCTGAATATATACATCACCATATCCACCATATTTTTTAAACCATTCCGCTCTGCGCCTCTTGTGATATTCGTCTATGTATCCGAGGTAGTTTCTTTCGTAATTTCCCTCTTTGAATCTGAAAGAATGGTAATTAAGCGAAACGGGGACGACGGCCAGCCAGGGAGTGATCCGGTAGCCGATTTCGCCGGAGAAGGTAGAGGACAGATTGTAGAAGCTCTCCATCTCCAGGCCTCCGCTGGAATTGCCGCCGCCTGCGCTGAATTCCAGATACCAGCCCCGGCTTTCGGCTGCGGAGGCGGACAGGCTCAGGCCGCAGAATAATATCAGTCCGGATGTCAGGAGTGTCGTTTTCATGACGGTTACTTCCGTTTCGGAGGTTGAATCGGTGTCAGGTAGAATTTAAACCCTACCGATATGTGCAGCACTCTCACGTTCTTGCCCTCCATGAACGGGCTGCTCGTCAGTCCGTCCCCGGTGCGCTGAAAGAACAAGACGCCATCGGTTTCTCTGACTGAGGCAGTGGATTTGTTTGTTCCGGTGAACAGCAGGCTGTATTTGATCGCGAAAGTCGGCACCACCCATTTTGAAGTTTCGTAGTCGAAGCCGCAGCCGAGCCAGAGCCCGAAATCCGTCCGGCTTTTTCTCCCCAGAACGAAACTGTCGTACCTTCGGCGGTAGGGGCCGCTGGATTCCCTGGACGAAATGATATTTTCCAGAGTCACTCGCGAATGGAAAACCGCCGGCCCGCCGCCGGCGAAGAGCCTCAAAAGAGAACCGGCCGGCACGTTGTAGAATACTCCCGGCGTGTAAGACAGGCTGATCATATTTGAACTCGGCTCAATGGCCTCGATGTCCTCGGGGAAGCGATAGGCCGGGATGAGGATCGAGGTGGCTTCTGGATATTCTTCGTGGTAGAGTCTGAAGAACTCGTCTTTGTAGTCCCAGAAATTGCCGATGTAGGCCTGGCGGTAGAACTTGCAGGGGAGATATTCAAAGTCGAAAGGAATGATACTTAGCCTTTCGTTCAACCTCAGACCGCAGGCGGCCGAAAAGGAGACCGTCGGATCGTAAAATCTTTGCATATCCAGCGGGCCATAGGTTGCAGCCCCGCCGACAGAGAGTTCCACGAACCACTGCCGGCCTTGCGGATCCGCCTGGAGGCCGGCGGTGAAGGCCGTCAGCAGGAGCGCGCAGAACAGGGTGGTTTTACGCATGAGGCGCCTGTCTTCCGGGAAAGGGATTCCATTCAAGCCGCGTGACCGGTTCCGCTGGTTATAGAACCGGCGCACTCCGGCTGCTGCCGGGAGCCCGGCAAAGGAAAAGTTTCTGGGGGGATATGACGAACTTGAAACGGTTGGGGGGAAAAGGATGAAACGTAATCAGGCTTTCCTTTGATATATAAATCGCAAAGCGAAGAAAGTCAATTTGAGTATGAAAGTCAGCGGTAAGGCTGTTTCAGAGCGCGTATTCCCTCACCGCCCGGAAGAGCGCCTCGACGTTCGCCAGCGGCACTTCCCCGATCATGTCCTGGTCCGGGGCGACGATATAGCCCAAGGGGCCCAGCTCTTTGATGGTGGCCCGGGTTACCTCGTAGACTTCATCTGGAGAGGCCGAGGGCAGGAGGGTCTGGGTGCTGATCCCGCCGTGGAAAGCGACCCGGCCCCGGAAGCGCCGGCCCAGTTCGGCCGGGGCCATGCCGGCGGCCGATACCTGCACCGGGTCCAGCACCTCCACGCCGATCTCGATCAGGTCTTCCACCAGACCGCTCACCGCTCCGCAGGTGTGATACATCACCCGCAAGCCGTAGCCCCGGGCCTGCGCCGCGATCCTTCCGAGTTCGGGCTTGAACACTTCGCGGAAAGTGGCGGGACTGATAAAAGTGGAGTCCTGGGTGCCGAAATCGCTGCCGAAATAGTAGATGTCCAGATATCCGGCGCAGGATTTGAGGTAGACCCGGTTCAGCTCGAGGAAACAGCCGGTGAGACGCCGGACCAGCTCCGCGGCCAGCTCCGGCCGGTCCACCAGGGCCACCAGGAACTCTTCCTCGCCCAGCATGAACCTGGCATTGGTGAAAATGCTGGCCCAGACCCCGCCGTACACCGCCAAGCCGGTGGCCCTGGCTTCTGCGGCGGTCCTGACACAGGCCTCGAAGTCCAGTATCTCCGGCCCGGGCCAGCGCACGCGGCCGAGGTCATCCGGACTCTCCGCGCCGGCCAGCACCGGGCGTTCGACCCGGTTGGTCCAGGCCCCCTCGGAGCCGGTGCGCAGCCAGAGGTTGCCGAACATGTCGCAGAACCGGTCCGGGCCGCTGGCAGGACCGAACAATTCGCGGCGGTAGGCCGGCTCCACCTGTACCGAATCGGAGCCGAAGTGACGGTGCAGGACGAGGTTATCGGGGAGGCCGAGCTGGTTGCGGAGACTGGCGGCAAGCTCGGGGTCGGCGCGGAAGAAGGCGGGCGGCCGGTCGACTTCCCGGTAGTCCAGGGCACGCAGGACCCGTTCCCGGCTGCTTAACTCTGCTGGCATAGTTCCTCTGTGTTGGATGGCGTAACCGGCTCTCATCTGTCCCCGAACAGGTCGCCCATCCGGCCCAGCACGCTGCCCTGGTCCACCTGCTTGCCGCCGAACTTCGAGGGGGCGCTGGCCAGGACCCGGTCGGCCAGGCGGCTGAACGGCAGGCTCTGCAGCCAGATATCGCCGCGGCCGCGCAGGGTAGCCAGGAACAGGCCCTCGCCGCCGAAGATCATCGACTTGAGGCTGCCGGCCCGCTCGATCGCGTAATCCACAGTCGGCGTAAAAGCCACCAGGCAGCCGGTGTCCACCCGCAGGGTCTCTCCGGCCAGCTTGCGGCGCACGATAGTGCCGCCGGCGTGCAGGAAC
>JAZDIG010000521.1:0-6880 GCA_043805105.1 Candidatus Glassiibacteriota bacterium
AGGTTGAGCCGGAGCAGGCGGCCGATGGTGCGGCTGATCTGGGAAACCTGGATCGTGTGGATCGCCCGGTTGGTGATGTGTTCGTCGAACTGCGAGGCGAAGTACACCACCTGGGTCTTGCCCACGTAGCGGCGGAAGCCGCCGGAGTAGAGGATCCGGTCGCGGTCGCGGGCGAATTCGCTGCGGAAGTCGTCATCGCCGGTGGGCCGTTTCCTGGTGGCGGCGCTGTGCGGCGTGGCGAATCCCGACAGCCGGGAGTCCTCCTCGGCCAGAATCTTCCGGCTCAGCTCTATCAGCTTATCCTGGGACACGAGCGCTCCAGCCTCCTTTTGCAGCAGGATATCGATCCGACGACTCAAGATACTCACTTTTCAGCCGGGGTTCAAGCCGGGTCCGGCAGGTAAGCTTGTTAAAGGGGTCGGCGCGTCTCCGCCCTGGGACGAAAAGCTTGACACTCCTGCCGGCCCGGCCTTAAAGTTTGGAAGCGGGCTTTTATCCGAGCGATACATTCCGGCAACCATCAGCCTCAGCGCCCATGCAGCAGAGCGAATCCGGCAAAGCGATCAGGCCGAAAATCGGCCTCGTACTGGGCCCCCTTCTCTTTCTCGTTCTGCTGATCGTTCCCACTCCGGGGTCGCTTCCACCGGCGGCCATGCGCATGGCTGGGGTGGCCGCGCTGATGGCCACTTGGTGGATCACCGAGGCCATACCTATCCCGGCCACCGCTCTCTTGCCCATCCCGCTCTTCCCCCTGCTGGGCATCCTCAACGCCGCCGAAACTCCGCTCAGCTACGGCGACCGTATGATCTACCTCTTTTTCGGCGGCTTCCTGATCGCGATCGCCATGCAGAAAGTGGGCCTGCACCGCCGGATCGCTCTCAGGATAATCCGGGCTATCGGCAGCAGCCCCAGCCGGCTGCTCCTGGGTTTCATGGTGGCCACCGCTTTCCTTTCCCTCTGGATCTCCAACACCGCCACCACGATGATGATGCTGCCGATCGGGATCGCGGTGGTACTGCAGATGTCGGAGGCGGCCAGCCCGGACAAGGCCCAGCTTTTCCGGGAGAATTTCGGGCTGATACTGATGCTGGGGATCGCCTACGCCTCCAGTATCGGCGGGATAGGAACGCTGGTGGGCACGCCGCCCAACATCGTCATGGCCGGGTTCGTCAGGAAGCTCTACCCGCAGGCCCCGGAGATCAATTTCCTGAGCTGGATGATGCTGGGCCTGCCCCTGGTGGTGCTGTACATACCCATTGCCTGGCAGTATTTGATCCGCTTCGGCCCCGAGGTGCCGATCCGGGAACTGGAGGTCTTCGACCAAGATAGCGGCGCGAAGTACATCGAAGACCAGCTCGCCGGCCTGGGCCCGGTACGCCGGGGGGAAAAGATCGTGCTGGTGGTGTTCTTTTTCACCGCCTTCGGCTGGATCTTCCGCCAACCGCTGGAATTAGGTTTCTACACCATCTGGGGCCTGACCAGGGTGCTTCCGTTGATTGACGATTCGACGGTGGCGATGACCATGGGCTGCGCATTGTTCCTGCTGCCGGGGGAAAAGGGGAGCGGCCAGAGGTTTATCCTGAACTGGAAAGCGGTGCACGAAGGGATGCCCTGGGGGATCCTCATCCTTTACGGAGGGGGATTCGCCCTGGCCAAGGGGATGGAAGTGACCGGACTGGCGCTCTGGCTGGGCCGACAGCTCACCTGGCTGCAGGCGGTGCCGGTGTGGGTGATGATCCTCTGTACCTGCCTGATGATGGCTTTGCTGACCGAAATCACTTCCAACACCGCCATCACCACCATGATGGTCCCGGTGCTGGCCGCGGCGGCCGTGGCGATGGGTACGCACCCGTTCCTTCTGATGATCCCGGCGACGATCTGCGCCAGTCTGGCGTTCATGCTGCCGGTGGCCACCCCGCCCAACGCGATCGTGTTCGGCAGTGGCTGGGTCAGGATTCCGCAGATGGCGCGGATCGGCTTCTGGCTCGACATGATCGGCGTGGTGCTGGTGACAGTGCTGGTCTACACCCTGGGGCTGATGATATTTCATATCAACCCGGGCGTGGTGCCGGACTGGGCGATGAAAGCGGGGATGTAGATGGAAATATTTTAAACGTGTTGAATTAATCTCGCCTGCAAGCAATGGACATTAATTGTAGGGGCGACGCATGCGTCGCCTCTACGGTAACACATTACACTATAGATAATTACATAAGATTTTGCCGCAATGCCTCTCTATGGAAGTTTCAATATTGAAATGGGGAATATTGATTGAAACCACGATGATTTATACCCATGCCCTGAACCGGGGAGGCAAGGGCGTCAAGAGTCCCATGGACGACCTGTAAAGGAGATACTCAGGTGTGCTATACAGAAACCATATATCACCCTGCGCCATGCGCCCCAGACGCCATACGGGGTTGTAATCACAGGGCTTACGGCAATATCACGCATGGGCTGATATGCCGTAATCTTGCGGCCAAAAATGGTTATAGAGAAAACGTATAACCATTTTTAGAGCTCAAAGGGAGCGCTAATGAAGAGAGACCATTGGCTGTATCTCGTGATGCCCGTTTGTGGTGCTGTGATTTGGATTCTTATCGCACTAAAGTCCGGACGAAAGGAAGCATGGGATTCTGGCTTGTATTTTTCAGTGGGGATCCCGGCGGTCTGTTTGGTCTCAATGGCATGTGCATTCTTTGAACCGTATCGCTCGTGGAGGTGGGGCGTCCTGCCGCTGGTCGGACAGTTTTTTTGGATGCTCCTTTCACAGGGGCCGGGCAATCTAATGCCGCTTGGGGTGGTTGTGTTTGGAGTGTTCTCGATCCCATCCGTTATTGCAGCACGCATCGGTGCATTCATCGCGACGAAAATGACCCAGAGGCAATGAGCCCTAAACCCGCCTTGCACCCAACCGCCCAACAGCTGCGCTATTGGGTTCTCTCCTCGCTTCGCTAGTCGGCGGCGGGTGAAGGTGACCGTTCGCAGAGAAAAGAAGATACAATGGCACGAACTCTATCCTTATGCCTGGTTTTTAGCTTGATCCTGGCCGGGGCCGGAAGGGCCGTCGAACCGGCGACGCCGGCAGACTCCAAGAACGGATTCGTCTGGAAATCAGACATTCCAGACGACTGCCCGTTCGAGCGGTCGAAAACGCTGACCGGGATTTTCTTTACCGGCCGCCGCAGCGATTATCATTGCGGCGATACGTTCTACCCGTCATGGGCCGCCGACGGCAATCTGTATTCTCCGTGGACCGATGGAAAAACCGATGGCATCGAATGCGCCTCATGGTTGGGAGCGGAAGCGAAGACCGGTCACGCGGTGCTTATCGGCGACGACCCTCTGAAGCTGACCATCAGGAACACGTCTTCTCCTGAGACTGCCAGCGCACTGCCTTACAAAGGGCGTTACCCTTGTGGTTCGCTGGTTTTCAATGGAATCTGGTACTATGGCACCTACTGTCTCGGGCCAGCCGGGCAATATCCGCACAAGGGATTCGATTGGAACTGGCCGAACCTGGGGCCGATGCCCGGATTCCGGGTCTCGCGCGATTTCGGCAGGACTTGGACAGCATCGCCGCTCTCCCCGGAGAAGCCGCTGTTCCCCGAGCCGGAAAAGTATCTCGGCCCGGTGAAGATGGGAGCGCCCCATTTTGTGGATTTCGGTCAGAACCTGAAAGGCTCGCCGGACGGCAAAGCCTACCTGCTCGGCATGGGCGCCCAGGAGAACGATCCGCAACCGCGTCCCTGTATTGGGCCCGCTCCGGGGGGAGGATATCAGCCAAACGGGGAATGCGATGTCGACTTTGCACACGCCAACCTGAGCTGGATAAGCGCCGATCAGGTCTACCTGGCGCGAGTGACGCCCTCGCCGGAAACGATCAATGACCTGAGCGCATACGAGTTTTTTGCCGGGCATGACAAGGACGGCAAGCCCGTCTGGACGAGTGCTTTCGGGGACATCAAGCCGTTGATCGAGTGGAACAACCGCATGGGCTGCGTCACGGCCACCTGGGTGCCCGGTCTGGGTAAATACCTGATGTGCATTACCGACGGATGGCCGACCGTGGCCAAGATGAACTCATACATTCTTGAGGCCGACCGGATCACCGGCCCCTGGCGGATAGTGGTCTACATGAAGGACTTCGGCGAGCAGGGGTATTTCCTGAACTTCCCCGGCAAGTTCATCAGCGATGATGGCCGGACATTGTGGCTGTGTTACTCCGCGAATTTCAGCCCCGGCTGGAATGGCGTCAAGCTGGAGTTCAATCCCCCCGGCGGGCGTTATGGCTTGTGCCTGCACGAAGTCAGAATACTGGGACCAAGTGACAATCCATAAACTGTGGATAAGCCGATGATGGCAGTGGGTAAACCCGGGCCTTAGCCTGGGCGTTAGCCACTTCATTCTTTTCTACCGCCACCGAGTCCTCCCGTCCCTTGATGGACTAATCCCCGCTTATACAGGTTAAAGATCATCCGCAAATGAAAAAGCCCCGGCCGGTTTGCCGGGGCTTTCTGTTACCACTCACCTGCTCAACTCGAGCATCAGCTCGATCGGCTTTTTCGCCTTCCGGATGATCTCCTCGTCCAGGGTCACTTCGTATTTGCTCAAATCCGCGCCGCTGTCGATCCGGCGCAGGATGTCGAGGATGCCGGCGAGGGTCATCTTGGCCATCCACTGGCAGCGCACGGAACAGGCGGTGGCGAACTGGACGCCCGGGTATTCGGCGGCGAGGTTGGAGGTTAGCTCGCACTCGCTGGCGATAAACGCCCGCTCCAGACTGCCCTCAGCTACCCTCCGGCCGATGTCCCGGCCGATCTGGCTGGTGCTGCCGTAGAAATCGGCCTCACGAAGCACCTCGGGACGGCACTCCCAGTGAGCGTAGAGCCGCCGGTTCGGGTGCCCTTTGGGCATCTCGAAGCTCTTGCGCACGGCCAGGAGGTCATCAAGGGTGAACTTTTCGTGCACTTCGCAGACCGAGCCGCGGGTGCCGGTATCCCGGCCGGGGTAGATTACCTCTTTCACCCCTTTCAGGTCCTGTTCGAGGTTTTCCGCAAAGAGAATGTCCGGGACGAAAATAATTTTGTCTCCGGGCATGGCGCGGGCGATCCGTTCGGCATTGGCCGAGGTGCAGCAGACGTCGCAGCGGGCCTTGGCCGCAGCGTAGCTGTTGATGTAGATCATCACCGGCGCGCCCGGGTAAAGCTCTTTGAGCCGGTCGATCTCCTCCGGGTTGAAATCATCGGCCAGGGAACAGCCCGCGCCTTTGTCGCTGATCAGCACGGTCTTGTGCGGAGAAAGCACCTTGGCCGTTTCGGCCATGAAGAGGACGCCGTTGAAGATAATATAGCCGGCTTCCGTGGAGGCCGCGTACTGGCTGAGGGCCAGGGAGTCGCCCTGCTCCTGCCGGGTGGAAAGGTTGAAGATGAGCGGCTCCATGTAGTTATGGCCCAGGATCACGACGTTGTGCCGGGCTTTGAGCCTGAGGATTTCGTGTACCAGCGGCGCCTTGGCCTCGATGTCGATCGGCGTGAGGCTGGGTGTGCGCCTGGCGTAGAGGTCTTCTTTCACTTTTTCGATAGTCAATTCCGCCATCCTGCCACCCCGTGGTTAATTTCCTTTTCCGGCCTTACGGCCGGCCTGTTTTGCTGCCAATTGTAATCTAACAGGCAAATCGGTTTTTATCAACGTGGGAGAGTTAGTCGAAAGAAAGGCATGAACTTAGGCGGGAATTCACGATTGGTTGACCGCGCCGAACATCGCCGCCACGTTTTCCGGCGGAACGTCGGCCAGGATGTTGTGGACCTGCTGGAAAACGAAACCGCCGCCGGGGGAGAGGGTCCGCACGCGAGAGCGCACGTGTTTAGCGATCTCCTCCGGCCCGGCCGAGGGAAGGACGTCCCGGGTGTCGCAGCCGCCGCCCCAGAAAGTGAGGTCCCTGCCGAAATCCCTCTTGAGGCCGGCCGGCTCCATACCCCGGCAACTGGTCTGCACCGGGTTGATCGCATCCAGTCCCGCCTCGATCAGGTCCGGCAGGAGCTCGCGCACCCCGCCGCAGCAGTGCAGCATTACCTTTACATCGGCAAGCTCCCTGGCGCGGTTCCAGAGCGCCGCGTGACGAGGCTTGAAGAATTCGCGGTACATCGCCGGTGAAAACTGAGGGCCCTGCTGGGTGCCCATGTCATCGCCGAACACGATCACGTCGATATTCTCGCCCACATCGGCAAGGAAGCGTTCGAGGTTGGCCAGGTGTCGTTCGACCGCCAGGTCGAGAAAGCGGTGGACCCGGCGTGGTTCGGCGGCGAGCATGATGAAAAAGTTATCGTGGCGGAACAGAGACTGCCCCAGTTCCACCAGGTTGCCGCCAAAAAGGCCTAGGATCGCCCGGTCGGTGGTCTCCCGCAAGCAGCGGGCGCCCTCCCGCAGCTTTCGCCTGCCGTCCGGGCCGTCGGTCAGCGGGCCGGGAGGGGAAGCGGCCACGGACCAGAGGGATTCGGCGAGCGCCTCCTCCAGGGAGTATTCTTCCGGAAGGTCTGCCAGCGGATAGTGGCACTGTTCGAAATAGAGCGCTCCCTCCGGCATCCTGCCGATCACCCGGCCGCTTTCCGAGCGGATGGCCCAGCCGCCGTCCTCACGCTCGGGCGCAGCCCAGACCGGCATCCGACAGGGCATGCCATCGGGGAGAGTCCAGTCGGTCCAGGCCTGGTCCTCGAGGGCGAAACCGCGGCCCAGCTCGCAGGTGTCCACCCCGAACAGGTCGAGCACGTCCTGGTCGACTACGGCCAGTTGCTGGACCGGGTCGTAGACCCGCAGCGGAAGCTCGGGCAGGCCGAGGTGCCGGCGCAGCCGGCTGTAGGCGATCGCCGCGATCCCGCTC
>JAZDIG010000522.1:0-7247 GCA_043805105.1 Candidatus Glassiibacteriota bacterium
CTGCTGAACGAGCGCGGCCCCAACGGCGACATGAACCGCAAGTTCGCCGACGGCCGCCGCCAGGATATCGAAGCCCGGATCGTGGAAATCCTCAAGGAGCTGATGAGCCGCAGCGACGTGCTGCTGAACCTGCACGACGGCAGCGGGTTCTTCCGCGAGCAGTGGGAAGACGACCTGCACAACCCGAGGAGATTCGGCCAGTCGATAATCGCCGACGCCGACGTCTACGTCTCCCCCACCAACGGCAAGACCATCCAGCTGGGAAACATCGCGCGCAGAATCTGCGAGCTGGTGAACCACAACATCCCCGAGCCGGAGTACCGTTTCCATTTCAACAACCACAACACGCTCAGCAACCAGACTCTTCATCCCGAGCAGCGTCGTTCCGCCACCTACTACTCGCTTACCCGGCACGGCATCCCGGCTTTCGGGATCGAAAGCACCAAGGAGATACAATCCGACGAGGTCAAGGTGCGGCACAAGTCGATGGTGATCAACGCCTTCATGAACGAGTTCGGGATCGTGCCGGAGAACCCGAAAATACTGGTGGAAAAACCCAATCTGAACCATCTGATCGTGCTGATCAACAACGGGGAGCGGGTGGCGTTGAGGGACGGTGAAACGCTCCTGTTGAACCGCGGCGACCAGGTGACGATCGAGCATATCGACATGGCTAACTACAAGCGGGGCCTGGCGGCGGACATTATCGGCATGGGCGGGATGAACGATCTGGGCAAGCCGTTCGAGATCGGCTACCCGACCAAGATCGTAATCCGCAAAGATTCGTTCAAGTGCGCGGAAGTGTTCCTGCGGGTAAGCGAGGAGGCAGGATTGGCCGGAGCCCCGCGCGTGGCCGAACTGAGGCAGGCGATGCCCCGGCTGGAGTTCGTCACTATCGACGTGGACGGCGAACGCCGCGAGGTGCCAGCCGGCGATACGCTCATGGTGAAGATCGGCCAGGTGCTCGAGATAACCGAGGCGGTGATCGACCAGCCGGCTTACGGCAAGTCGCTCGTGGTCAATTTCGAGGGTTTCGTCTGGGACCAGAAAAACAACACCGGCGAGGATCGCGGCCAAAAAATCCGCACTGACCAGGGACTGCTGGCCCATCGAAGCCTGGAAGGCAATGGCCGGTCTTACCCGATCGTGGTCAGCTGCCTGGGCAAGGAGATCGGCAAGGTGGTGGTCCGGCTGACCGAGCCGCAGGCCTCGGCGATAAACCAGTGACCGAGGCAGCGATCCTCCGCACCACCGGGTGAACACGAGGTTTGCCCCTTGTATATCAAAGCTATATCTTACTTTTACAGGGACACACCCCGGCCCGATGAAATCGGGGCCACCCCTCTTTCTAGAGGGGAATGGCGGCGCCCTACGGGCGAACAATAGGTTCACCCCTTCGGTTAACCAGGCCATTCTATTATAGGGGGGGTTCGCGAACCGCCCCTCCGGTAAGTCGTTACCTTTTCACTCGCCGATAATTTTTATTATCACCCGCTTCCGCCTCCGGCCGTCGAATTCGGCATAGTACACTTGCTGCCAGGGGCCCAGGTCCAGCCGGCCCCCGGTGACCGGCAGCACCACCTGGTGATGCACCAGAATACTTTTCAGATGGGCATCCCCGTTGTCCTCGCCGGTGCGGTGGTGGCGGTAGTCCCTGCCGAAGGGAGCCAGGCCCTCCAGCATCTCGTCAATGTCGGCGATTATCCCCTCCTCGGCGTCATTGACCCATATCCCCGCCGTAATGTGCATTGCGCTCACCAGCGCCATGCCCTCCGCGATCTCGCTTTCGGCCACGGCCGCTTCCACTTCGGGAGTGATCCGCAGGTACTCGCGGCGCTGTTTGGTGTTGAACCAGAGATACTTGGTGTAAGATTTCATCCTCTGCCTCCTTGTCCAGCAGGCCGGTATCAGGAGCCGAGAGCGCAGCTTTTCAGGATTTCGTAGATCGGGCCCTGGGGAGTGAGAGTGCTCTTAATCAGGTGGACCTCGGTGACGGGCCAGGCCGGCCAGGAAGCGGGGGCGCCAGCTTTGACCGCGCCCCCGGCGGGCGGCGCGCCGGCCGATCGGCCGGCGCGGGCCAGGGTCAGGTGGGCGCGGAAGGGTTTGTCCGCGCGGCCGAAACCGGCCTCCTGGAGGTTTTCTTCCACCTGCGCCGCCAGCCGTATCAGCGGCTCCGCCGGCTCGATACCCAGCCAGATCACCCTGGGCTGGCGCGGCGGCCCGAAATAGCCCACTTCGGCCACGGCCAGCTCGAACGGCCCGACGCCGGCTGCCGCCCGGCCGACCGCCGCCTCCGCCTCGCTCCGCCGCCCGGGGTCGATCTCTCCCAGGAAGCGCAGGGTGAGGTGCATATTGAGCGGCCTGACCCAGCGGAAAGATTTCAGGCCCAGTGCGTTCAGCCGGTCGGTCAGGGCGCCGATTTCCTCCCGCAGCTCCTCGGGCGGTTCGACTGCAATAAAGGTCCTCATTTGGTTCCTCGCTCCTGGTGATTGACGATGTTAGCCAATCCGAAAATAAGCGATGCCGCGGTTCAGTTCAATGCCGATTTACGCTAATTCGGCCGGGTGAACAATAGGGTCGCTCCTTGTATATCAGAACTATATCTTACTTTTACATGGACACACCCCGCCCCGGCAAGCCGGGGCACCCCTCTTTTTAGAGGGGACTGGCATCACTCCCAGGCGAACAAGAGGTTCGCCCCAACATTCCGCGGCCGGAGCGGATTGACAGGCCGGTCCGAACACTCTACAATTCAACAGGGGAGAGCGGATTTTTTCAAACCGGAGATTTCAAGTTAGGCGGGCGAAAGTTCAAGCGGAGGATCGAGCCGTGGCGGATTCAGCAGTCAACATGCCGAAAGCGGGCGCGGGCCAGCCCGGCCTCTACATCCTGATCCGGCCCAGGGAAAAAAGCTATGGGATTATCCGGCGTGTTGCGCGGGCCGCGGCCTGGGAACACACGGCCAAGGACTTCGTGGATTTTTTCGGTAACGTGGACGTGCTGGCCGGGTTCGGTCCGGCCACCGTGGAGCTGATCGAAGAGGATGGCCGCTGGCGTGAGCTGGTGGCAGAAGAATACAAGGGTCTGGAATGCGTTAAGGAAGTTTACAGCGGCGGCAAGCTGGGGCAGAATTTCCTAGTGATTTTCGTAGTGGAAGCTGAAGAAAAGGCGAACCTGGAGAAGTGGAAACTGTTGCTGGGGAAAATTATCGGGCGGTTTTTTTGAGGCTGCCGGCGAGCATCAACTTTTGCGCAGAATAATTACTATTGACATACTGACATTTATATCGCAAAATTAGTGTATCATTGAAGTTCTATTCCTTTTCCTAATTTCCTCAACAAGGGAGTGTAAAATGGCTAGGAATGAAAAAACTTCAAAAAGCGTTGCCTCTAAGGCGGGCAAGATTCTTAGTAGCAAAACGGCATCAAAAGCTGCTAAATCAGTGGCCGGTTCTGCATTAACACAGGCCGCAGACAAGAAAAGAGGGAAGAAATAACGCTTTTAGACAATAGTTTCTATTTTTAATATGGCAACATTGGGAATTATCATATCCCCGATAATCTGAACTTCGCCGTCATGGTCTTCCGACATGTGTGGCGCGACTCTCTTTGCTTTCACTCCATCATTGACAAGCCAGCCCACAGTATGACACAGCAGGGCTTCCGGCTCGATCTTGTTCAGATATTGCCACCGGGGGGATGCGCCTTGAGAATCTAACCATACAATTCTTACAAGTTTAAATTTATTTTTGCGTTTAATATTTTTACTCACTTGACAATTCGCCTAATCTTGGAGAGCCTTACTATTTCCCTTTTCAAATCCCCCCCTCAATAAAGAAGGTTGCTATGGCACGAAACGACAAGACTTCTAAAAGAGTTGCCTCTAAAGCTAGCAAGATTCTTAGTAGCAAAACGTCATCAAAAGCTGCTAAGTCAGTGGCCGGTTCTGCATTAACACAGGCCGCAGACAAGAAAAGCGCCAGTGAAACAACGGGGCATAAGGTCCAAAGGGCGATGCCAACAACGGAAAGCCCCATAGTCCCGCCGAAAAAGAAAAAATAGAACTAAGGTATTTGCATAAGATTCACATATAACTTTTTCAGTTCTGAGAAAGCCTCAGGGTCTTCTTTTAAGTACCCCGCAAGCGTATCTTTCTGTTTTAACAACACATTATCGTGATATTCAACAATCATTCCTTTGTACTGCTTCACCAATTCCAATGCAAGATATTCTTTATTGGCCAAATAAGCGAAATACTCCAAATTTCCCAATACCTGAATACACCATTCGCCAATTCTGCCTTCTTTCTCGTATTCATTCCGTTTTTCTTCTAAATCAAAAATTCTTTTTACAAAATCAGAAAAAAGACCAAGTTGTGTTGCATCCCGTTGCAAATCAATTGCCTTCGTCTGTAATTTTATTGCTCGGGCACCAATCAGAAGTGCCCAACCTGCAAACGCCATTGCCAAAATAGTTGCTATTTGTGCTCCCATTTCAAATCCCTCTTTAAAACTTAGATTACAAAACATTATTCATCCTCCTTGCAAAAGTTCGGAATAATTAATTTGCGAGGAGAATATAAGATTTGTATTTCCAAGTATCAATCTTCTTTAAAGGGTTAATTTCCTTCCATTAAAATAATAGAAACAAATTCGATCCGGTATTTTGTAGTGGCGAGTTTAAAATCCGCCACTTTTTTATAAGAGTTATAAAGCCTTAAGATGGTCATAGCGGGTAGTACTTGGCACTGGCGGCCGGGAAATGGAACGCTTCCGTTTTGAGGGCTGGGCATCCGGGCATAATATTTAACATCCGTGATTTTGACTTTCGGGTTGCATGGATAATAGACAAATGGAACTGATCCACCCCGCTCACGGGCGACCAGCCGGTCGCCCCTACAGCAGGACGCCCGGGCCTGCCATAGGGGTACCCCGATTTTATCGGAGCCATGCCTACATATAGAAAAAAACTCGATAAAAATTACGAGGTATCTATTACCGCCAATCCAGTTATCTTCCCGCCCGCCATGTCGAATCCGCCTGCATCTCCAGACTGTCTACCTCGTGGCCGGCCGGCCAAAGTTCCCCGGCGATATATTTCATTTCGTAATCCAGGGGCAGACACCAATCCCAAATTAAGTTCACGTTCAATAGCGTATCAGACAGGTTCCAGTTCACGCTGACAGCCCATTCGAGCGTGTCCCGGCGGCAAAGAGTGTCGGGCGACATTATTCGCTTACCGTATAAAATATGCCCGCGCACGCTGTCGATCTGAGTGAAAACATGGATGATCGTTGCCGGAGCCGTTGTCGATCCCGCCTTGCTGCGCAAAATATCTACCGCCGGCAGGTCTGTTACCCCAAATAGCAGTAATGCAAGCAGGCAGTATTTCATTTTCGCCTCCTTACCAAGCCGTGTTATCTGTGTTGGTTGCCGGCGTGCCGCTAATGTCTGTAGGGCAGTCCCAACTGGCGTTACCATGACAGACAATACCCGACTGGGAATTGATGTTGATCGCGGTAGTGCAGCCGTAAAAATTGTTTGCCGTAGATGCGCTGCTAATCCCGGCAAACACTATCCCGGTTCCGCTGGAAATAAACGTATTTCCCGCAGCCATGCCATAAAAGGCGCTCAGTCCACAATCCTCAAAGACATTGCCGGAAAAATAAGATTTTTGGCTTGCACCTATATCAACCGCATCATCGCCCTTGAAATAGTTGCCGGTTGCGTAAGCCGCCCAGCTCCCGCCAATCCCTTCATACGTTCCATTGTTTATGAGTTGGAACCGATTTCCGGTAAGGCGCAGGATTTGAACGGTGCTGTTATCGTAAATCTCCTTCACCCTGAAATTGCATCCGGTTATTTCAAGCGTGCATCTTGTATCCGGTATCTCAATAAAACCGGAACAATTGATTATCCTTAAAACTCCACCACCAATAGCTGCGACTGTTCCTTCGGTGGCATCCGCCAACCCGAATTCACAATTCTCTACCGTCATTACCGAATCGGCACCAATCCCTGTAAGAAGTCGTTCCTGAAAAAAGGCATTTACAAAACGACAATTGCGGATAAAACTCCTGCCCACTAAATAAAACTTTACAAAATTACCTGTAGTATAACTATTTAAATAAGAACGTATTGTAATACCTGAGATTTCAAGGAACCCATTGCCAGTTCCACAATGTCTATTCGCCGTAAAATTAAAGGCAATAGAAGTTTCATCCAATGCGCTCCAAAATGTAATATCCTTTCCCAAACCCATAATATAGACGGGTTTCGCAATTCCCCCGATTGTTGGCAGAGAATCTCTGTCAGTATCATACCAGAACATCGTATCGGCTGAACTTAATGCGATAAGAATTGTGCCGCCGGTAGCCTTGATTTGGTCAATGCACCATTTAAGAGTATCAGCCGCCGTTGAGTCATTGCGTCCCGCTGTAACCTTGATAAATTTTGAAAATCCGCCAAACAATGCGCTATCTACTACAGTCCCAAGAACATAATTATAAAGCGTGGTATCATAAGGTATCCCTCCCCCGCCGCCCGTAGCATTTATCTTCAAGCTATCGAGCTTGCCGCCGCTGAAAAACTTATTAACCGTGGTATTCGTCCCTGGCCGGATAGCCGTCGTATCGATCTTCGCGCTGTCGCCGCGGGCCATCCCGAGCCGGAGGGCGGCGTTGCTGTCGGCAGCCACCCGGGCGGCGCTGTCAGGCATTTCTGCTCTCAGGGCGGTAGCCGCCGCCGTGTCGAGCCTGGCCGCCAGGGAATCGACCATCTCCTGCCGGCTCATTGGCCGGCCGCCGCCGAGATACTGGCCGGGCAACTTCGTCCCGGCCGAGAGCAGGGCGAACAGGACAACCAGCCAGACCAGCGGCAATCCGGCTCCCGGCCGGCATTTTCCGCCAACTCGAGATTCAAGACGCTTCATTTTTCCCACCTTCCGATTTTCCTGACCGGTAAATTATGTATATTAATTAGTATTCATATCCTCTTCCCGCACCGTAAATAGCGAGGAATGGCCGGCAGCGACGCCCGGAGCGTATGTGACCAGCCGGAGGTCGTGGCCGGAGGCCGCCAGCGCTCCGATCGCGAAACGGGTATTCAACGCCGAAACCGACTGGACGCCGAACAAGCTGTCGCAGTCGAGGGCCAGCAGGGCGCGGATGCGTAAGGCAGTCCGGGAATCGACTCCGGCCGCCGCCTCGACTGTCAGCCGCCAGTCTGACGAAGTACCCTCAGCCGAATC
>JAZDIG010000523.1:0-5821 GCA_043805105.1 Candidatus Glassiibacteriota bacterium
GACGGGAACGCGAAGAAATGAGCCGCAGGCTGCTGACAGCGGCGGTGTTGCTCCTGGCCGCGGCCGGGATTCAGCCGGCCGGGGCGGTAACCTCTTTCCGGGCCGCCGGTATCGACGTGCGCCACAAGGGGCTGGTGCGAAGCGTCCTCACCAGCGGCGGCACGGTCGCCTTTCCATTGGTCCCCTCCGATCGCTACGTCTACGACCTTCAGCGGGTCCGCTCCGATTGGCTTTTTACTTTCCGGCGGTGCCTGAGCCTGAGCCTGGTATACGACCAGCAGGCCGAGGCCGGCGGCTACCTTTCGACTTTCGAATACCGCACTTTCACCTTAGTGAAGCCGGTGGAGCTGGTAAATCTCGACAGCCGGATTTACGGCCGGGGAGAATTTCTCTGGCGGCACAGGCTCTACCGGGCGTATGTAGAGTACGACAACGGGCCGGTGCGGTTCACCGCCGGCCGTCAGCAGGTGAGTTGGGGCACGGGCTATTTCTGGAACCCGACCGACCTGTTCAACCCGGTCACGTTCGCCCTGGTGGAAAGCCAGGAGCGGTTCGGAGCGGATGTGGCGAGCCTGGAGGTGGGGGTGGGCACGCTGAGCCAGGTGCAGGCGGTCTGGGCCTGGGGCGCAAGCCCTCAGACTGCCCGCGGCGCTCTGCGTTTCAGGACCAACCTGGCGCATTATGATTTTTCGGTCATGGCCGGGAAGTTTTTCCGGGACAAAGTGATCGGCGCGGATTTCAGCGGCCAGGTTCGCGGGGCGGGCCTGCGCGGCGAATGGCTGCACAGTTTCAGCGACTCTCGGAAAGACTACGACCAGCTCGTTGTCGGCTGGGACTACCGTTTCAGCGGTAGTTTGATTGTCACCGCCGAATACCTGTTCAATTCGGGGGAAATGACCGCAGAAGAACTGATTACTTCCGTGGTGCGTTCCCGGGCCGGAGGGGTGCTCAGCACTTCGAGCCATCTGGCCGGCCTGTACGCGGACTACCAGGCCCACCCATTGGTGCACCTGACCGGCTACGCCAGCGTGGACCTGGAGCGCGGGGGCCTGTTCCTGGGGCCGCGATTTTCTTGGAGCGTGACCCAGAACACGAGCCTCGAGGCCGGGGCGCTGCTGTCAAGCGGGGGCGGGGAGTTCGAGTTGCTGGAAGATACGTACTACTGCAGCCTGAGTTGGTATTTTTAGATTTTTCTTGTAAGGCTCCGGCCGGCTTTATATGTTCTGCAAAACAAAAAGAACGAAGCCTGAAGACACCGGAGAATGAATGTCACATCTCACCACTCCAGAAGCCGAAGCCCTGCTCGAAAAGGAGATCAAGGTCCTGGACCGGGGATTCGTCCGGCTGATCGATTACCTGGGCGGAGACGCCCGGATCGTGCAGAGCGCCCGCGTCTCCTACGGCTCAGGCACCACCACCGTGAGCCGCGACAAGACCCTGATCGATTACCTGATCCGCCACCAGCACACTTCGCCGTTCGAACAGGTGGTGATCACGGTCCACGCCAAGATGCCGATCTTCGTGGCCCGCCAATGGGTCCGTCACCGCACCGCCCGGCTCAACGAACTGTCCGGCCGCTACAGCGAGCTGGTGGATGAATTCTACGTGCCGGACTCCGGCCGCGTGCAGAAACAGGACACTTTCAACCTGCAGGGCAGCGACACGACAGCGGAGGTGCCGGCCGAGCTGCGCGAAAAGGTAATCCAGATAATCTCCCGCGACCAGGGCAGCGTCTACGAGGCCTACCGCGAGATGCTGGACGACGGGATCAGCCGGGAGCTGGCCCGGATAAATTTACCGCTCTCGCTCTACACCGAATGGTACTGGCAGATCGACCTGCACAACCTGTTTCACTTCCTCAAGCTGCGCCTGGACGAACACGCCCAGTGGGAAATCCGCCAGTACGCTGAGGCCCTGGCCGTGATCGCCAAGGCAGTGGCGCCCTGGGCCTATGAATCGTTCGAGGAGCACATCCTGTTCGGCGCCAATTTCAGCCGGTCGGAAATCGCCGCGCTCAAGGAAATGATCGCCGGCCGGCCCTGCACTTTGCAAGGCCGTTTGCGCAAGGAATTTTTCGTCAAGATGGGACTGAAAGATGAAACCGACAAAGACTGAGGTGGTCAAGAGCGGGCTGTCGTTCGGGTCGGCCCTGGCAATGGTGATTTCCTTCGACTACAACCATTCGGTGCTCTGGGCCATCCTCCACGGCTTCTGCTCCTGGCTCTACGTGATCTACCACGTGCTGTTTCATTGATAAATCAAGTATAGACCTTTGGCACGAAAATTTCCCCACTTTGGCAAAGGGGGGTCAGGGGGGATTTCCCGCCGGGAGCGGACTCAGGAGGTCCGCTCCCGCTGCTTTGCTGGGAACGGTGGGGGCGGGGGGGGGGGGGGGCTGGGGGGGGAGCAGGGGCGGGGGGGGGGGGGGGGGGCGGGGGCGGGGGGGTGGGGGTCTTCACCAACGCCGCGGGCCCCCCCGCCCGGCTCCCAGCGCCTGGTTTCCCGCCGAACAATAAGTTTTCTTCACTGCGCATAAAGCCGAAAGGGCGATTCGAAGTCGCCCTTTCGGCTATTCCCTGGCTGAATGGCAGTTCATTCTCCGGCAGGCAGGCCCTTGATCAAATCCCCGGGGTTCCAGGTGCCTAGCGCCACCTTGGGCACGAATTCGTACAGTCCTTGCGGAGGAGAGGTGGGATTGGGCCTTCTGGCTTCTGAATTCTGGCTACTGAATTCTGAATTCCAGCGGCGTGGTGGCCAGGCCGGGCAACTCATCTTTCCAACTGAAACAGGATCGTCACCTTGAGGGGCAGGACCGGCTCGTGGATACAGGCCGGCAGGGGAGGAAAGGGCGAGCTGCTGCGCACGCTCAGGCCGGCGGCCCGGTTGAGCGCGCTGAACGGCGAGGCCGAGGCCAGTTCGGTCTGTCCGGCCAGAGCTCCATCCCGGCCGATCGCAAAGGAGATTTCCACGGCCCCCTCCTCGCCCAGCCGCCTGGAAGATTCTGGGTAACGGCGCACCCGGCTGATCCGGTCGTACACTCCGGCAATGTAGCTGGTGACTGTCTGCACCGAATCCTTTCCTTGTGCATCTTCCCCGGCTCCGGATTCAGTCTCCCCGGCCCAGGCTTCACCGGGGACCGGGACTATCTCCGGTATTTCAGGCTCGGCCAGGGCCGCCATGACGCTGTCCGCCTGGCGTAGCCGGGGCGCAGGCGGGGCCAAAGGCAGGCTGGTCATGACCCTGGTTGGCCTGGCCATCCCTTCCTGGTAAACCGGGATTTTTTCCGGTTCCGGCAGAGTCACCACCTCGAACCGAACCGCCCGCGCGGGTGGTTTGTCCGAGGTGGTGAGAAAGCCTATCAGGCCCGCCGGTACGAAAGCCGCCAGCAGGTGGCAGGTGACGCTCAGGATAAAACCAGCCAGCAGGGCCCGCTCGTATTTTATCCTATTTCCGGTCATCGCAGTCGATTTTCAGTAACGCAGCTCGATTCCGCCGAACACGGTCCGGCCGGGTTCCCGGTAGCCGATCTCTTCCACGTAGTCTTCGTCCAGAAGATTACGCGCCCGGAACGTGAGGGTGAAATTCTCGCACACGGGGAAGAGGCCGGTCAGGTCCAGCTTGAAGTAGCTGTCCGCCCGGTCGAGCCCGTTCCAGCGCAGACGGGAACCGTCCACCCAATAGCCGTCCAGGCTAAGGGAACAGCTACGGTAAAGGAAAGCGGCGTTCAGGTTGACTTTGTTGTAAGGAAGCTGCACGTTGCGGCTCCAGAGGCCGCCGCTTTTTTTCCGGCTGTCGGTATAGGTATAATTCACCCCGAATTTCCAGTTGGGATGTGGTTTCAGGCCCAGGCCCGCTTCCAGGCCTCTGGATTCGGCCTTGTCGGCGTTGAAATAGGTGCCGGTGTAGGTGAGCGGATCGGTCTGCCAGATGATGGCATTGTCGACCCGGGTATGCCAGGCGGCGGCCATCAGGCGGATCCGGCAGTCCGAGGCGTATTTCTCGATGCCGAATTCCCAGGTGAAGCTGGTCTCCGGGCTGAGGTCCGGGTTGCCGGTGCCGTAGGGCGCATCGAGGAAGAGTTCGTAGATCGAGGGGCTGCGGAAGGCGCTCCCCAGGTTGCCCCGCAGCACCAGCCCAATCTCCTTCATGTCGTACGAAGCGCCGAACATCCCGGTCGAATGCCCGCCTGTCTGCTGATGATCGTCGTAGCGGAAGCCGGAGTTGAGGCTGAGCGCATCCTGCAAGAGCAGGGTCTGGTTGTGCAGGTAGAAGCCGACCATCCCGATGTTCCTGGCCAGCGGCCCCTCGGTCCCGGACTGCCGGTAGTCCTGGTAGATGTATTCGAAGCCGGTGGTGAAGATGTCCGAGGCCGTTTCCGTGGCCGCGCTCAGGATGTGACGGTAATCGAAATCGTACTGCCGCCCCTCGAAAGTGTAGTCGCTTTCGCCCCAGGGCGTATCGAACACCGGGACTGTCTGGCCGAGGTTGTAGTAGCTCATGAAATCGAGAGTGAAATTATCGTAGGGGGCGGGAACGCTGCCGAGCTGGCCGTCGTTTCTGTCTACCGTCCTGCGGTTGCGGTCACTCACTCCGAAGTTCAGCTCGTGTTGCCAGAAGCTGTTGATCCGGTGCCGGACCCGGCTGCCCACTGTCAGGTAGTCGAAATCGTTCTTCTGGTTGGGGTCCGGCAACTGAAAGGCGTAGAGCTTACCGCCGTAGTTTTCGATTAATTCAGCGTAATTCTGCGAGCTCTTCGCGTAGCGGACCAGGGATTCCCATTCGACTGTGCCGGGCTTCCGGTAGCCCAACTTGACGCTGGTGGTGAGGTTGCGGTAGCTTTCCAGGTCGATCACGCCATCGGTGTCGGTGATGTTCTGGTCGGCGCGCAGGCTCCAGGGACCCTCCTCGATCCGGTAGCCGAAATTCAGCCGGTGGCTCGCCAGCGACCCGCCTTCGTAGGACACTTTGAATTCGCCGTTGCCGCTGCCGGCGGCGGTGATGATGTTGATCACGCCGGTGGCGGCGTTCGACCCGTAGAGCGGACTCTGCGGCCCTCGGATCACCTCGATCCGCTCGATGTCATCGGTGGTAAGGTGGCTGAACAGGGTGCCGACTCCGCCGTTGGGATCGGTGGGATCGTTCACCCGCACGCCGTCGATCATCACCACCAGGTACTTGCCGGGCAGGCCTCTCATCTGCGGGAAGCTCAGTCCGCCTGGTCCGCCCTGCTGGGCGATGTCGAAACTGACCACGCTGCGCAGCGCCTCATCAGCCGTGCGGTAGCCGTGTTCGAGCATATCGTTGCGGGTGATGACCGTGGCGGTGGTGCTCACGCTGCGTAGGCTGGTTTCGTGCTTGGCTGCGGAAACCACCACCGTGCCGATATCCGCCGGCTGCTGGGCCGGAGCGGTACGGCCTGTTATCAAGAGGAAAAGCGGGAACAGCAGGAAACGCGGGGCGGACTTCATGATCCTTCCTCCTTTGGAACGTGAAAGGGGTGGATAGAGATAGGCTTTTTCTCAAGGTTTTCCGGCTGAGGAGCGGGCTGAATTGGCTGCGGCCTTCCCATCCGGACAGGACAGTGACCGCCTCCACCCTCGGATTGCTCCTCACGGCTGCACGTCAGCGCGGGATTGGCTACCCGACTTCCCTTGAAAGAAAAAGCTTTTTCGATGGACCGGCGGATTCAGCCGCCGGCCCCTGTCATAGTGTGCAGTCCCCGTTCAGGCGGGGACTGAATTAATATACGCAGTAAAATATAGTTTCACAACTAAAACGTCAGGTAGGCCTGGTAGGCCCGCGCCAAACCGGCTTGGCCCGC
>JAZDIG010000524.1:0-5478 GCA_043805105.1 Candidatus Glassiibacteriota bacterium
GAAAATGATCGACCTGTCCTACGCTCCCATGGGCCGCACCATGATCGGCGGGATGGTGACCAGCACCCTGATTACCCTGGTGGCGGTCCCTCTGCTCTACACTTTCTTCGATGATTTGAGAGGTTTCGGCGCCAGAATCACCGACAGCTTTTTCGGCCGGGCGAAGGAGGGCGTTTCGAAAGACTGAATCCGGAACCCGGTGCCGGAAAATAAAAGCCTGACCCGCCGCGGGTCAGGCTTTCATTTTAGTCGAGTGCCGATGGGAACTTCGGCCAAAGCTATACAGCGGATTATTTACCCAGAGCATCGACCGCGGCGATCCATTTGCCGTTACCAATTTGCTGGGCGTCGACATGGTGCATGGCCTCCGCGTTCCAGCCTTGCGACGTGGCTTTTACCAGGGGGGTATCGATCATTTTTTCTTTATAGGTCGTTGGGCTGAGATCCGTAATTTGAAAGGCATGCGCCTGATTCCCATACGTCGGGTAACAGTCCTGGCCGATCCGGTACAGAGTGCCATCGATCACGAAAGGCCTGCCTCCCGGCCTGGCGGTTTCCAGGTCCTTGGCCACCACCGGGCTGAGCGGATGCTCGGTCCACGGCCCTTTCAAATCAGCAGCGTAAAACAGCCGCAGGGTATCATTGCCCAGACGAGCGACGAACATCCACCACATATCCTTGAACTGTACGACCGTTGCGCTGATAAAATGATCGCCGGTGAGCAGGTCTCCTTCATATTGCCACTTATCCGGGAATTCAGTCGCCCGGTACAGCCGGACGGAGGTTTCCGTATGGGCCTCGGGTATCATATAATAATCGTCCCGCCACTTGAATACGTACGGATAGGCCAGGACGAACGGCTCCTTGATGACGATCCGCCTGTACTTCCAGTCCAGGCCGTCCCGGCTTTGGGCCGATCCGATTCCCCCCATATCAGTCTTGCCGTCCTTGGCCGTAAAGAACATGTAATACATCGAATCGGTGACGACCATGAACGGATGGGCCACGATGTCGACTTTCAGATCGGTGACAGCCGCCGCGGTCAGCACCGGGTTGCGGAGTCCGGCCGGAGCCGAGAGCTGGAACGGCGAGGGGCCGGTGAGAATACCGATAGTCCAGGCGCTTTCCTGCCCGGTCTGAACGGCGGCTGGCTTTTGCGCGGCATTTTGCGCGGAATCGCGGGCGAAAAGCCGGTTCAGGCCCGGATTGAGTCCAAAGAGGCAGCACCCCAGCAGTAGAATTAACGCGGTCAGAGCAACCAAGGATCGTTTCATGTTTGGCCTCCAGTCCGGTGATCGGCTCCATTTTCCCAGTCCCGGTCAGGCGCGCGCAAGTCGACTTTACATAATCCAAATTGCAGCAGCCGTTATTCCGGTTCGTTATCCAGTTTTCCACCGATACGGGAACTCTACAACTAATGCCGGGAGAATTCAAGCATCTGAATTTTCGCTCTAAATCGTTTCAGATTTGAAAAATGGCGGGCCCGACGAGACTATTTTAAAAATTTCCATGCGGAAATGCCGGCGAAGTTGATCGAGATGATTCAGGCGGTGGCGGCTTGATTAACAACTATTTTCGACTGGACTCGTTTTCGAGGCGTAGGTCAATTAATAAATCATTCCTCTGTAAATGATCAGTTTTCTACTGGTGAAAAAATCATCGCGTCAGCCAACACTTCTCCCGCGGCCCCTCCCGCGTGGAGTTCAACAAAACCGTCCGATCCTTCATCGAAATAAAATGTGCCAATAATCCTCGATTCGCCAGGATCCACTTTGATTTTCTTTTCACCATCTCTGTGGCGTACCTTCACTGTGAAATGGCCTACCGGTCCAAATGGCGTCGCCTCGCTGAATGATACTTCATACCAGCCCGCTTTCAGGTCTGGCGTAAAACGAACGAATTCATCACGGGTCGCACGGCTACCGTTGGTCAAGTAGAAATAGCAGAAGCCTTTCTCCTGCCAGCGCTTGAAACGGTGCCCCACCCAGAAATAGGGAGTGTAATAGAATCCAGGATCTCGGTCGTCGACAGTTACATGTGAGACTGGAGGAAAATTCGGTATCTCTAACGAAACTCGAAAGCCTTGGGGAGAATTGACTGCACTGGGACATTCCACATTCACTGTGGCTGAATATTGTCCGGATTTCAAGCCTGTGGCGTCGACCTGTATTTCAAGCGTCTGCATGTTTCCTGAACCTTTGGGGGATACTTTGAGCCAGTTCCCGCCACTGCGGTACGAGACAGAGCTTATTCTTACCGGGGAAAGTGTTCCACCTCCGGTATTTTTAATCTCAACCATCTTTGAATACGGCACTGGCCGGCTGGCACGGGCGAGAAATTCCAGTGTATGAGGAACGTGTTTTACTGGCCAGCCGTAGACGTCCATTGCTGAAGCATGACGATTTCGGAATGTAAATTCATCCGGTGCGTTTAAGATCAGGCCGGGCGAATCCTGCTTCTGCCCATCTATCGTAATATGCTGTGTGAAAGAACTTCTATCGATGCCGTCATCAACAATGAGCGTAACCGGGTAAATGCCGGGCTCAAGATAAGTGTGAGATGGATTGGATCGGTTCGACCATCCACCATCACCGAAAGTCCAATAGTAAGTCAACTCTGAACCACCTGGGCCCCCACGAGAGCCCGCGCTGCTACATGATACCGGCTTACCTGTCTGCCCGGGATTCAAAGGGACTATGGAGGCTCGTATCCGGCCTTCTTTGTCTTTGCTGTTTTCAAAGATTTGCCAAAAGACAATCCAGGGATCCAGAAGGTATTCTCGATCTTCTCGGTTGATTTTGAAAACGAAATGGGAATGCGTATGTTCCCCAATCCACACCCCAGCTCCTTCGGCGATGTGAGTACCCCGTTTAATTGGTGAATGCTCCGGGACCAGAAGCCTGACAATATGGTGAGTCTGGAGAATCCAAACGGAACCATCAAGCCAGTGGCGGATTCCACGCCAACGATTATTGTTATCACCCGCCTCTACCGAGTTGAAATAATAATTGTCATCAAAATCCAGCGGAGCCCAAATTGGTGTGCCCCTAGTATGGTTGATGTCCAGACCTCCGTGAGCCGACCCTCCCCAATAAGGTCCCATCCAGCAATCATCTCCGTTGTAGCAAAGGCTGATATCGATAAAGTTGTTCAGGCCCGGACACCAGTCGTGCAATTGCTCCGGACAGATCGGGTCCGATGCATCGTTAACCGCAAATCGAGCCTGACCCTTAGGTGCACAATCGCCATGTTCTTCAACTGTAAAATCGAAAATGTCTTTAACTGCGTCAAACCAGATCCGCATCCCATTAATCACGTATGGTTCGTAAAAACTTTCCTGTGAGCAGACATAACGTTCCATGGTCATCGAATGGCCATCCACTCGAACTTTGCAAGTAAAGTGATAAAGTGTCCCCCCTCCTGGTTGTTCCACTTTCGTGTCCTCAAGATTAGTGTGTAATACCTCTGCAGCGGTTTCCTCCAAAATCAAAACTCGAAACTGCCCGTTATGAAGCTTGAATTTCAATGTATCACTCCGGTCCAACTCAACTGGTGTAAGAGTCTCGCCGGCTTCCAGATTCAAAACATCAGCCTTAGCAAAGGTCATCGATAAGACAAGGAGTGAGAGCGCTAAAGCTGATATTGCCCTGCACCGCCGATTGCTTTCTGTATTCCGTTTGAATTGCAGTGGTTTCATGATAATTCCCATTTTGATTGGTTCACGTAGACCGTAATGACCTGCACACCCAATAACGCTATCAATTGTTAATAAAGAATTCAAGCGCAAAAGGAGCTTGTGACCTGCCCCCAATAGTTGTACTGGTAATTATGAGAAAATTTATGAATATTGAGGTTGAGCTAGCTATTAATCGCTTTGTATCCTCAAATATCTTAAAAGATCGCTGAAGATTAATACCTTGATATCTGCACGGCAGAGTTTGCTAAGGAGACTTAAGGATACGCTGTCCTACGCATATTCCAATTTGGCGAGATACTCATATAGTGGGCTAAAATGGCTGTTAATAAATCGCTTCCGCAGCAGTTCTGCTCCTGGGGAGTATCTATTCTTGCAAATATTATCTGAAATAAGCTGCGGCGGGGCCGGCGAGACTACAATAAAGAATTTGGCTTTACCGGTTTTGCTGTTGCCAAGGGCAAAATCCAGGTGTTAGAATAAGTGAGAGATTATTATCTCTTCTTTCCTTTCCGGACCCGGAAAATCATTGTATTTCCGCGGAAAATGAGTAATTATTTGCAGAGAGGATACAGACATTTCGCTTCAAGCCCCAAAAACGGCTTACTTCAGCGGATTAGTTCTGATATGCTGAATGTCGGCTGAAGTCACTCCCGGATAGAACGGCGAGCCTGTTCCCCTTGGCTTGCTGCGTGAAGTCCTCGCTCAAATATCCTTCAGTTTTTACACCCTCGCCGGAGGCTGTCATGCAACAGAGACCGCAATTCAACCGTCACGCGTTCCTCTTTATGCTCCTGAGCCTGTTTCCGGGAATCGGACTCGCCCAGCGTCCGGCCGGCAACGGCAACAGAACTGCCGGGTACGACGTCAATGCCGTTGCCGGCCGCATTGTCGAGTTGTCGGCAATCGATCGCGGCGTATGTTCGGTTTTAGGGGCTGAAAATGGACCCGTGGCCCTGGTACTGGCCGGGACAGGCAAATTTTTCGTCAGCGTTCTGGATCCCAGCAATTCCCTGGTCGAGGGCCTTCGGAAAGCGGCGGATGCCAAGGACTTGTACGGCAGGTTCATGCTCGCCGAGAAAGGCGTTTTCAGCCCGCTTCCTTACGCGGACAACTCGGTGGATTTAATCCTGACGCTGAATCTTACGGGAGATGATCTTAAAAATCTCTCCACCGCCGAGCTGCTGCGCGTGCTCCGCCCCCGCGGCAAAGCCCTTGTCGGCAGGTTGAAAACCAGGGAGACCCGGGAGTCCTTGACCAGGGAGCAGTTGGACCGGTGGCTGAACTCGGCGGGAATCGCGCAGAAGGGTTGTACAGAGGATGAGCTGGGTCTCTGGGCCGTGCTGACCAAGCCTTCCCTGGAAGGAGTTGACGACTGGAGCCATTGGGAGCACGGGCCGGACAACAACCCGGTCTCCACGGATGCGGTAATCAAGGCGCCGTACATGACCCAGTTTCTGGGGCTGCCCTACTACATCGCCATGCCGGCTATCACCACCGCGGCTGATGGGAGAATTTTCACGGCGATGGGACATATCGCCCATCACGAGCGTGAAGAATCCTGGCTTAACACACTGATCGCCCAGAACGGCTTCAATGGCACCGAATTGTGGAGAATGAATCTTCCCGATGGTTATCTCGTGCACCGCTCCGCTTTTATCGCTACGGCCGGGGCCTTTTACATGATCAATCCCGAAGGGAGCGGCTGCCTGTTGCTGGACCCTGAAACCGGCGCAGAAAAAGACAGGATTCTGCTCCGCGAGCTCCCGGGACAGTGGAAATGG
>JAZDIG010000525.1:0-7619 GCA_043805105.1 Candidatus Glassiibacteriota bacterium
GCGAAAGCGGTCTGGACTTCCAGCATGTAGAAGAGCTGCCCCAGGGTGAACGGGTTCACCTCCGGAAGCGAGATCGTCAGGCTGGGCCGGCCGGCCTGCAGGAGAGCGTATTCGGTGGCGAGCCTTTCGGCCGCGAACAGCTCCTCCAGGGTGTGGCCGCCCAGGTAATGCAGGTCGGCGAGGTCCGGGTACAGCGAGGGGATTTTCACGCTGCCGGCCGGCTTGTCCACGGTCAGCAGGATGATCACCTTGTCGCGCGGACCCTCCATGTAGAGCTGGGTCTGGGAATGCTGGTCGGTGACGCCCAGGGCCTTGACCGGGGTGATCCCGGTGTTGACTTCCTTGCCGGTGAGCGAAAGCCGCTTGCCCAGCGATTCGGCCCAGAGCTGTCGGAACCAGTCGGCGATGTCGTAGAGTCGGTCGGAGTAGGACATCATCACGTTGATGTTCCGGCCGTGGGTGCGGTCGGAGAGGAAGAGCAGGGCCGCCGCGATGTAGGCCGGATTGGTCTCCAGGTCGGCCTTGGCGGTCCGCTCGTCCATGAAAGCCGCCCCGGCCAGCAGCTGGTCGATGTCGATCCCCATCAGGGCGGCCGGCAGCAGGCCCACGGGCGTAAAGATGCTGAAGCGGCCGCCCACGTTGGCCGGGATGATGAAGTCGGTGAGTTTTTCCCGGTCGGCCACGTTACGCAGCCGGCCGTTCTGGCCGTCGGTGATCGCCACCAGGTGACCGGCCGCCCGGCTTGCCCCCACTTTTTTTCTCAGCAGCTCGCGCACCACCAGGAACTGGCTCATGGTTTCGGCCGTAGTGCCGCTCTTGGTGATCACCAGGTAAAGCGTCTTCTTCGGGTCGGCCAGCTCGAGAATCCCGCCGAAGGTATCCGGGTCGATGTTGTCGGCGAAGAAGAAACGCGGAATCCCGCCGCGCGCTCTCCGGCTGGCCAGGTTGGCCAGGGTCCCCCCGGCCAGGCTCGAATGCAGCGCCCGGGGGCCCAGGCAGGAGCCGCCGATACCGAGGACAACCACGTTTTCGTACTTCTTGAGCGCCTTTCTGGCAAAACACTTGATCTTATCCGCGGTCAGGCTGTCATAAGGGAGGTCGTAGAAACCGATCTTGCCTTTCTCGCGGCTTTCAGCCAGTTCCTGGTGCAGCCTGCCGGCCACCTCGCTCAGTCCACGCAGATCCTCTTCGTCGATCCCGTGTTCGGCGCCGACGAATTCGCTCATCATGTAATTATAGTCAAGCTTCAGGCTCATCCGGCGCTGCCATTTTCTGGAACGCCATTTACGCATGCCAAGCCTCCTTTAAAGCGGATGTTCCGGTTATGGCAAAACGCTGTCCACTTAGCTCGAGAGGATGTGGTAGGGAAGTTAAACTTACAGAATCGTCACAGGTGATGTCAAGAGAAGCGGGTCGGGGATGGCTGCGCCCGCGCTCAGCCGCTGGGCCCCAGGCTCCGGTAGCGCCGCTTGGCCGCCACGTGCTCGTCCAGCGAGCGGCTGAACTGATGGCTGCCGTCCCCCCGCGCCACGAAGTAGAGAAAATTGGTCTGAGCCGGGAACAGGGCCGCTTCCAGGCTGGCCCGGCCGGGCGAACAGATCGGCCCTGGCGGCAGCCCGCGATGCAGATAGGTGTTATAAGGGGAATCCACTTCGAGGTCACTGTAGAGCAGGCGGCTCTTGTGCTTGCCCAGCACGTACAGCACGGTGGCGCAGGATTCGAGCGGACGGCCGCCGGTGATCCGGTTGAGGAATACCGAACTGATTATCGGCCGCTCGCGGTCGAGCATCGCCTCTTTCTCGATGATCGAGGCCAGGATTACGCTCTGATTACGGTCCAGCTCGTTCGAGCTTTTGCGCCGGTCGGTAAGCTCGCCGTATACCTGGCGGAAACGCTCCACCATCAGCCTCAGCACCGCCTCCTCGCCGATCGTGGGCGGCACGAAGTAGGTATCCGGGAACAGATAGCCGATCAGCCGGTTTGCGCCGAGCTCTAAGGCGCGAGCGGTCGAATCGCTGCGGGCCAGGGCCATAAGCTTTGCCGGGTCGAGACCGGGCAGGGCCTGGACTATCCTGGCCACCGCCTGCTGGTCGGTGAGGCCCTCGGGGATCGTGAAGCGCGTCATTTCACCCCGGCCGGTGGTCAGCAGGCCGACCATGTGCCAGGGGTCGGTCCCCGGCGGCACTACGTATTCGCCGGCGCGCAGCTCCGTGTCCAGCTTCCGCAGCTTGGCCATCAGCCTGAACACCAGCGGGCTGCGGATCACTCCCCGCTGTTCGAGGATGAGGGAAATGTCCTTGAGCGTGGAGCCGGCGGGAATCTGCACGCTCACCTCGCCCGGCTGCCTCGGTGACAGGGTGAAATAAAAAAAGACCATGAAGAACGTATTGGTGAGGAAAAAAAGCAGGAACACCGCCCAGAGCTTTCCCGCCGGTATCCCGTTCTGTTTCGGACTGGGCATCGTTCAGTCTCCCGCCGGCTATGCGCCAGGGCCTTCCGGGGTATCCCGCCGGGCTGTGTTCCGGCGGAATTCGAGGTAATTCTGCAGCAGGAGAAGGGCCGCCGTACGGTCCAGACGGTCTTTCTGCCGCCTTTTCCCGCGGGGCAGGTTCAATTCCACCTGGACCCTTTTCGCCACCACGGTCGTGAGCCGTTCGTCCCAGGTGTGCACGGGCAGACCGGTAATCCGGGCCAGGTTGCCGGCGAACCGGGCCACCCGCTCGGCTGCCTCGCCGTGGCTGCCGTCCATGTTCACCGGCAAGCCCACCACTATCTCGCTCACTTCCCGGCCGTCCGCCAGCCGGCCTATCTCCTGTTCCAGAGTACCCGGCGGCCGGATAGCCCGGCGGTCGACAGTGGGCAGCGCTTGCGCGGCCACCGAACCGGTCTCGTCCGAGAGGGCGAGCCCCACCCGTCTTTCGCCGTAATCCACTGCCAGAATCCGGACCATCCTTTACTCCACCTCCGTGGCCGCCGCGGGCGGCCATTTATATTGATACGAACGCGGCGGGATAAATGCAAGCCGTCAGGGCCGCCAAATGAACGAGGCCGGCTCTGGTCCGACTCCGGCCTCGCAGTTTTACCGCCTTTTCACCGCTCTGACTCCCGCGGCCGGCGCATCAGGTGTTCATCGAATCGAGGAAATCGCGGTTGGTCTTGGTATCACTGAGCTTGGAGATCAGGAAGTCCATCGCCTCGGCCGCGGACATGTCGTTCAGGTACTTGCGCAGGATCCACACCCGGTTCAGCACGTCCGGCGGCAGAAGGAGGTCTTCGCGGCGGGTGCCGCTCTTGTTCAGCTCGATCGAGGGGAAGATGCGCTTGTTGGACAGGGCGCGGTCCAGCACCAGCTCCATGTTGCCGGTCCCCTTGAACTCCTCGAAGATCACCTCGTCCATGCGGCTGCCGGTCTCGATCAGGGCGGTGGCGATGATAGTGAGGCTGCCGCCTTCCTCGATGTTGCGCGCTGCGCCGAAGAAGCGCTTGGGCTTATCGAGGGCATGGGCGTCGACGCCGCCGGAAAGAATCTTGCCGCTGTGCGGAACCACTACGTTATGGGCGCGCGCCAGGCGGGTGATACTGTCCAGCAGGATCACCACGTCCCGCTTGTGCTCCACCAGCCGCCGGGCTTTTTCGATGACCATGTCCGCCACCTGCACGTGCCGGTCGGCCGGCTCGTCGAACGTGGAGCTGATCACCTCGGAGTTGGTGGTCGAGCGTTCCATGTCGGTCACTTCCTCCGGCCGCTCGTCGATCAACAGGATGATCAGCAGCACTTCCGGGTGGTTTTCGGTGATGCTGTTGGCGATCTTCTGCAGCAGCACGGTCTTGCCGGTGCGCGGGGGCGCCACGATCAGGCCGCGCTGGCCCTTGCCGATCGGCGCGACCAAGTCGATGATCCGCATCGAAACGTCGCCGGACTTGTTTTCCAGCTTGATGTGCTTGTCCGGGAACAGCGGCGTCAGGTTGTCGAACAGGATCTTGTGCTTGGCCACTTCCGGGTCTTCGAAGTTGACCTCTTCGACTTTCAGCAGCGCCAGGTAGCGTTCGCCTTCCTTGGGCGGACGTACCCGCCCGCGGATCGTGTCGCCGGTGCGCAGGTCGAAACGCTTGATCTGGCTGGGCGAGACGTAGATGTCGTCCGGGCCGTAGAAGTAGTTCCAGTCCTGGGAGCGCAGGAACCCGTAGCCTTCGGGCAGGATTTCCAGCACTCCATCACCGAGCAGCACCACGTTCTTTTCCAGCAGGTTCTGCTCGATGAGGAAAATCAGGTCCTGCTTGCGCAGGCCGGCGTAGTTGGCCAGACTCATATCCTCGGCCATTTGATGCAGTTCCGTTATCGACTTGGCTTTCATTTCGCCAATGTCTATGACTTCCTCCACCACGTCAGTCTCCTTTTAAGTGGGGTTAGGGGGTAAAAATTAACGTTGATTCAAAATCCTGTTCATCCACCGGGGGTTCTTCGCCATCGAGCTCTTACCGAAAGCAAATCCACCCTCGACCTGCTGCCGGTGTCCCGGGGGATGAAAGCTTCTGGAACAATTTATTCTTCGTCTGTCAGAATTTGCTGGAAGGGGGAATATCAATCAGGATCTAATTTCCATATTGGTTTGCACAGGGCCTGCCGGTCACGCTGGAACACCTTATTCAGGGAGATCACCCGGGCTTAACGAATTTATTCAGGCAGTCGCGCCATCAGCGTCGCAATCGCCTTCATGGTGATTCATTCAGGGATTTGACGAGGTAAATGGATGTGCGGTGTGCTCGGTTCGAGTGAGGACACTGACATATCAAGATAAGCTCATTGAAAATAATTGTCAAGTATTTGATAAACCCCGGCAAACAGACTCCGGCGCGCAGGCGGTTCAAATCCTGTTGCGGCCCGAGGGCAACCTGATGTATAATAAAACGGTATCGTTCTTGCAGTTAACATTTTTCGAAAGTTCAGCCCCGCTCAACTCGCAGCCCGTTAAGCTATGGCCGGACAAGCAAAAAAACTACTCGGCACCAATGAAAAAATCCTGACTGTTTCCGCCGGAGTGGTGGTACTGGCCCACCTGTTCTTCTGGAAAGCTATCAAGGCCAACCCGCTGATTTCAGTCAGCGTGTTCGCCGTGGTGGCCGTGGCCGCCGCCGGCTGGTGGTTCTGGGCCAACTACCGCCTGGTGGGTCCCGCTGCGGACCGGCCGCTGAAAATCAGGGAAAACCTGGAAGGCATCCTGCACTCACTCTTCCTGCCGCGCGGCTTCGACATAATGGTGCTGCCCACAGTGGACCAGGAACAGCTTGCCTGGGCCGAACTGCGGGACCCCCACGGGATCGGCGTGTGCCTGCAGTACATCGAACGGCCGGCCGACCAGACAGTAACCCCGGAAGAGCTGGGCCGTCTGGACGAGCGGATGCGCGAGCTGGTCACGCCCAAAGGGATCTGCCTGGCCACCGCTTACTTTTCGGTCCAGGCCCTCGATTTCGCCCGCAGCAAAAATATCCTCACCAAGGACAGCGACGAGCTGGTGGAGATGCTGCGCAGGGCCGACCAGGAAGCGGCGAGGCCGGAACCCTACCGCTGCCGCTACTGCGGCTCCCGGCTCGAAGAGCGCGAGGGAATCACCGGCTACATGGTCTGCGTCAATCCGGATTGCCGGAAGGAATTTTCCGTCGAGGAGCTGGAGGAGGAAAAAAAGGAAAGAAAGGAAAACCTCCAGTCGATCACCATTTCCTGCTACGGCTGCGGCCGGCCGGTCCAGCTCGACACCACCATGAACGGCCTGATGGAGTGCCCCTACGCTGACTGTTCCTGGATAATCAACGTGGATAACGAACTATTGGCCCTGCAGGGCGGCCTGGACAAAAAGGTCAGCGAGCGGCTGGCTGAAATCACTTGCCCCCGCTGCCACAAGCTGATCAAGGTGCCGGCGGATGCGGAAGGCCTGATGGAGTGCCCCTGCGAGGAGAAATGGATTATCGACGTGGGTGCGGCCCTGGGGGAAAGAGCCCAGGCCCACGCCGCCGAATCGCTGGGCGGCCCCCCGGAAGCGCACGGCGGCACGGAAACTTCCCGGGAAGAACCGCCCATGGTCGACTGCCCGGGCTGCGGGGCCGGCCTGCCCGCCGGGGTGGGCCAATGCCCGGTCTGCGGCTCGGCCATTGCACAGACCCGGGAACAGACCGGCGGGGATCAGGAGGTGACACCCGAGGTAGTGACGCAGGCCGGGCCGGCTTCCGGCCAGGTCACTCACCGCCACGCCTTCATGGCCATGAGCACCGCCGGGCTGCTCTTATTCTTCGCACTTTCGTTATCGGCGTTTCTCATGTTCGTCTACCTGGTCACCCAGTAGAATCCGGAAAATCAAGGCCGATTTTCGCGCGGCGCCAAAGGATAACCCGGGCAACGGAGCTCGCATGACTGCACAGAAAAAAATTCTTAAAGCCGATTCACTTAAGGAGATGGGAATAAAGGTGGAGAAAGTTGAATACGGCGGAATGAAGTTCGGCAAAAAAATAGTCAAGAACGTCCAGGTGAACGACCATCCTGTCGATCTGGGAAGCCGGGAGCCGGAATACGACAAAGAGGCGCAGGCCGCCGATACGCCGCCTCCGGAGGAAAATAAGCCCGAAATCGAGCAGTACCACGACGGGGAAGGCAACCTTATCGGGCTCAAAATCACCTGCCGGTGCGGCGAGGTGATCCAGCTCGAGTTCAGCCGGGATTGAACCGAAATAGTTGCAATCGCCACCTCTCCGGCTTTAAATTATTATAAATCAGCCGAATGCTGGAACATTATTCGATTTTTTTCGTATATTAAGGGAACACTCGGCGGGCGCCCTGGTATAATAGGGTGTAATTCCCCTGCCCACAAGCCTGTCACCCCAACCCGAGGAGCCGGTATAACTCTTCATGGTGAGGTCACTTTTGATGAACTGCAGTATTTTCAAAACGAATTTTTCAGCTTACCTCGAGGGTGAGCTGAATCCGGAGGTAACTGCTGCCTGCGCGGACCATCTTGCCGACTGTAAAGCCTGCTCCAGGCTGCTGAAAGCCTACCGCACCGGAGTCAGCGGCCTGAACCGGCTCGATGAAATAGAGCCCCCGGCCGACCTTTTCGAGCGAGTCATGGCGGCGGCAAAAGGTCCCGGACCAGCCGAGGTCTTTCAGCTCAGACGGCTCAGGCATTTGGCCCCATTGGCTGCGGCCGCGGCCTTGATCCTGGCCGTTACTTTTGGCATGTTCCGGCACAACAACGAAAGATTCGATCTGGCACTCGATGAAACCCCTGTCGACAGCACGATGGACGTGGTTACGGTGCAGATGCTGAAAGAGCTGCCGAAAGAAATGCGGACTCGTCCGGCGCAGAAAGCCTACCTCGCTTCCTACTCCCCGGACGATGAAGCCGTCTTCAGCTACGGGGTAAGCAATCATCCGGTGATCGTGGAAAGCGGTGTGAGCCGGATCAGCGAGTGAACCCGCTTTCCGCAAAAGGACGGTACTGCTGAATTACTGAACCGGAGCGCTCGATAATACGGGCGGTCCGGTTTTTTATTTGTGGACCGGGCAGTCGCAGGGATAATTCTCCTTGAGCCGTCCGCCGGGCAATCTTTATATTGTTAATAGCAGTGTA